>CAZMWN010000195.1:0-2362 GCA_964569935.1 uncultured Pirellulales bacterium | reverse complement strand
ATTATAGCTAAAAAGAGTATATAAGTTTTTTTCATCGTTCCTTCCCTCCAAAAGGAAGACGACTATTTTGTCGGATGTTCACTGAACAAAGATCATATTAAGAACTCCCATGTTTTTTTAATATACTCTTATTACTCTCTTGGAACCTTTGAGCAGTCGGTGCGGGTAAAGTTTAAAGAACACGAATTGATTATTTCATTCCAAATATCCTTAGAGAGTTGATGATATCTTTAGCGTAACCGGCAGTTGAAGATAGCATTTTTTACAGATACTTTATAATATTAAAATAGCTGCATTGTATCCTTTATCTTCTGGCTCACTCCGGAGCTGCTGGTGAAGTATGAAAATGCTTATACACATAGATATTATCACTATTACGACTTGCAGTCAAGAAAATAAACGGATTGATAAACGATTCAAAAGTGGTGTGCAAGGGTAATATAATGTCGATATGCAAATCAGTGGTTTTTTCGATAACTAAGATGTCAAAAAAAGTGTAAATAGGCTCATTTTCAAATTTATTATCTTTCCCTCAGATTAGGTTTTTTGCTTAATATTTACCTTCATTATTTTGCCCCATTTAACATTGTAAAGTCCTAAAAGCCTTTCCGAATTCACCCTATTTGTTGCAAAATTGCCATTTTTTATGAATTTGGATAAAGAAAGCTTTGATACTTTTATACGTTTATAAAAATAGCTCTGATTATTAATTTAGAAGTAATATAAACGTTGTAACTTATTGCAAACAAGAGACTTATTTGTTCAAAAACCGGGCACGCAATAAAATTATCGATATTCTCCATTTTATCTATTTTAACTAAAGTTTTTTTCTGTAGACCTCCGATAGGGAGGTAGTCCGTCGGTTAGATTACCCAAATTAACATTTTGGTAACAAAAGGTCTTCGAAACAATGAGTTTTATAAAAGGCCGGAAGTAAGAGTTATTTGGAGATAAGATTATGGTAGAG
This sequence comes from uncultured Pirellulales bacterium, assembly GCA_964569935.1. Taxonomy (GTDB): domain Bacteria; phylum Planctomycetota; class Phycisphaerae; order Sedimentisphaerales; family Anaerobacaceae; genus JAFGPS01. The sequence continues at coordinate 1,395 of CAZMWN010000195.1, read as the reverse complement.
CAAGAAGTATTAGCCCGTTATCTGGAGCCACTGTTACGAGGGGACAGAAAGGCATGTCGATCAGTAGTTGAGGAAGCTTTACAAAGGGGAATACCTGCCAATTCGGTTTATATCCATATGGTATGGCCAATTATGGTAGAAATTGAGAAACTACTGCGGGAAGAGAAAATCACACCTGTACAGGAACACCTGGCAACAAGGGTTAATCGCACTATAGTGGATCAGTTGCAGAACAAACTTCCACGAAGGCCCGGAAAGAACAAAAAGGTTGTAGTATGTTGTGCGCCGGATGAATTACAGGAACTTGGTGCTCAGATGATGACGGATATGTTTGAAAGCGATGGCTGGGATGTGAAGTTCCTGGGTGGCGGATTGACCAATGATGACATACTTGGCTATATAAACGAAAGTTCACCGGACATCCTTTTAATCTATGGCACTGCGCCAAAGCAGGCACCCGATGTGCGGCGGTTGATTGATACTATCAAATCTGTAAACGCCTGGCCGGATATGCGAATAATGGTATCGGGTGGACTTTTCAACCGGGCTGAAGGTCTCTGGCAGGAAATGGAGGCTGATTTATATGCAGCGACAGCTATTGAAGCGCTCCAGGTGGCTTCAGATGATAATCCGATTCAACATCGTGAACAAAGGACAATAAATCGCAGGAAAAGAAGGTGGAGGGTTGCAAAAGAAGAATTACCTGTAGAGGTATAACAGTGTTCGATGGTTTTTCTGCTATCGTTCTTTTAAAAATATCCCTATGGAAGAACGAAGAATTTGTAACCATCGAAGTCGCTAAGAGATAATCGCTTTTAGACTGAAATAAAGTAAAGTAGATTAAGCAAATCAGTCCCAGAACTGGTTATACTCTTATAAGGTTTCCTATGGTATTGATACTGCCAAGATGGTAAAATAGCTGATAACCAGAAGCAGAGTTAAATTTTTTACCGAATTGGTCGTTTCTTGAATATTTTGATTCAAAGACCAGAGCGGCCGGAAACGGAATTTTATTCATAAAAATTTAGAAAAATCGACTGAAAAATTGTTCTATAGCGGTTTTTTTGTAGAAAATGCTGTAAAATAAGACAGTTGGACCTATAAATATAGTATTTACAAGTAATTATTGACGGCTGTTTGATGATAAAATTGTAAAAAAACCGTTACATTTTGCGTTAATAGTGGCACTTAATATTAGTTTGAATATGTGTGACAACGATAGGGGCCCTGTATGGATCTGCAGTTGCATCAGATCGAATTGATCAGGGGGGCTCAGCGAGGCGATAAACAATGCCTCGACCAACTGGCCCAGCAGGTACGAGGGCGTTTGCGTACGTATGTTTTTCGTCTTACTCAAAATGAAGACTTAACACAAGAAATTGTTCAGGAGAGCTT
>CAZMWN010000194.1:0-7124 GCA_964569935.1 uncultured Pirellulales bacterium | reverse complement strand
ATGATATTATGCACGTAGTCCTTTTGATTAATCAAAAGGACTACGTACCTTTTATAACACTTTAAGTGTTATCATAAAGTTTGTCATCACTTATGTAACCTCTGGACATAATCTGAGACATTTTTATTTTCTCATTCCTTCGGCGAACTCAGGATGGTGTCTGAGCGGAATCCCGACATGAATCGGGATGGAGTCGAAGAATCTGGGCTTTGAATAAAATCAAAATGCAAAACGCAAAATTAAGGAAGTCGTCCCGTGAGACAGGCAAAAGGCCACCATCTCACGGGACTCCACAATTTTGATTTTTGATAGTTGATTTTTAAGTTTACGTTCCAGATGTTTCATTTAAGGTACAGCATGATACTGTTGCAAGATAATCGGGCTGACTAAAAGGCAATAAGGATGTATAATCCAAATTATGTCCGGACCAAAGAACAAAACCGCTCGATTTATCGCCGCCGAGGTATTGAATCAGTTCGATCCGAAGCGCAATTACGCCGGTGCAATCCTGAACAGGATGCTGCCGGAGACCGAGCAAAAGCAGCGGGCGACGGACCTTGTCTTCGGCTCGATAAGAAACCGAGCCGCTATCGATGCCGTCATAAATACGTTCTCCGGCTGCCCTCTCGAGAGAATCCAGAAGAAACTGCTGAACATTATTCGCATCGGCTGTTATGAGCTTATCTATTCGCCGGTGACGGTGGATTATTCGATTGTCAACGAGGCGGCTGAAAATGCAAAAGCTATTGCCGGGAAAAAGCAGGTCGGTTTTGTCAATGCTCTTTTGCATCAAATCATCAGGCACATCGCCAATCGTCAAATCGAGCTTTCACAGAGCGAAGTCAGACGCACGCTCGTGCAAACGGCGACGACCGGCTGCGAATTCGATACCGACTTTCTGCCGGACAGCAAAACCAATCCGGCCGATTATTTGAGCACCGTTTTTTCACTGCCGCAGTGGCTTGTCACCAACTGGCTGGCGGAGTTCGGTGAGGAATCGGCGGGAAAAATCTGTCTGGCACAAAATCGCAGGCCGTCGATTTATATCAGGCCGAACAAATTAAAGACCACATCGCAGGAACTTATCGAGAAATTCAAGAAAGAAGGTATCGATTTGGAATCGGTGCCTGATAAAGCAGTCCTGCTGGTGAAAAGTCCGAGGTCTGTCTCAAAACTGCCCGGTTACGATGAAGGTTTGTTTGTCGTTCAGGATATTACAGCGTCGCAACCGGTCAAGGTTCTGGCCCCACAACTAAGTTGGACGATACTCGATTTATGTGCCGCTCCGGGTGTTAAAACGACGCAATTAGCTGAAGTCACCGGTGACTCGGCAACTATTACAGCGACAGATATCGACGGGGAACGACTCAAAAAAGTCAGGGAAAATATCTACAGGCTCGGTATAAAAAGCGTCAGGATTGTACCTTATGATGAGTTTCCGGATTCAAAGTTCGATTGTGTGCTTCTGGATGTGCCGTGCTCGAATACCGGTGTGTTGGCAAAGCGAATCGAGGCTCGCTATCGTATCAGTCCACAGGCAATTACAGAATTGGCCGAGACACAAAGCAGGCTGCTCGATAAGTCGGCGGGATTATTAAAACAGCACGGCAAAATCTGCTACAGTACTTGCAGCATTCAAAGGCGGGAAAATAACGATGTTGTAAAAGAATTCCTTCAACGGCATCCGGAATTCGAATTTGAAACCGAGCAGCTTATTCTGCCGTCGGCGGAAGGTTTCGACCGCGACGGCGGTTACACGGCAATTCTTACGCGTGTTCGATAGCTGTCAGTCATACTTAATAACGAACTGGCTTTCCGGGCCGGTCTCGTATTTTTCATATAAAGGGCAATAAGTTTTCACCTGGATGTTTTTTCCGTCGGGCAAAAACTCGAGCAGCCTGAGCCAGCTTTCCCCGCCCAGCGGCCGTGCTTGGAAATTGACCAGCATCTGGTACACCCTGTTTCCGTGGTCGCCAGTGCTTGTTAAAAAGCCCAGCCCATCGTTAAGGACGTGCCCGCTGATGACCATAAAAACATTTGCGTGCTTTTTAACGAGCTTATCCCAGATTTCCTGGCCGTCGTTAACTCCGCCCGCCGTTCCATAGCTGTGAGGATTCCAGTTTTGACTGCTGCCTTTTGTCTGCCAGTCATATCTTGTAGAGTCACTGTAAAGATAGGCATGTGTAATTATGAAAGCTTTTCGATCCGAGAATTTCTGCAGTACTTGATTGGCCCATTCCAGTGTTTTGTCTCGCGGGCCCCACTCCAGGCCGAGTATGAGCCATTTTGTACCGCCTGCTTCGAAAAGATGGTAGTTATTCTCTATTCTTCCAGGAGTCATCGTCCCGCCGAAAGTCGGACAGCTCTCGAACCGGGAGGGCGGGAAATAATCGTTGATAAATGTTGAACGGTCTTTAGCCATATTGCCTTTAACGCCGTAGTCGTGATTTCCCGAGACAATCGCATACGGCACAACACCATCGAGGCGGCCCAGCGCCCGGTCGGCCCGTTCCCATTCCAACTTCGTGTTGTAGTCGGTTATGTCACCGTTCTGGAGCACATAGATAATATTGTATTTGTCTTTGTTGTCCACGACCCACTGCGTCTGCAAATCGAACATACCGGGATATTGCGAGCAGTATGTCTGTGTATCCGGAAGGACCACCAGCGTCCACGAGCCGGGGACAAACGGCAGGGGAGGTTCGTTGACATCGGGAGCATTTGAAACTGCTTCTTTGGGAACCTGGTCGTTTTTACCGGTTTGCATACATCCGGCCAGAGACAAAATAATTCCTGTTGTTATCATTAAGTAAGACTTTTTTATTGCCGCCATTTTTCTATTCTCTTATTTGCATAAAACAAAAACTATCTGATTGTTAACAGAAGGAACTTATTATAAGCTTCCGGCACTAATTTTAAAAGAATATAATTACTCACGCAGCATAGATTTCGTATATGGTGGATTGTTTACAAAAATTTGAAAACCCAATCCACAACTTTTCCACAAAACAGAATTACGCTGTGCAAAACATGTGAAATATAAACTTTTTTCGTGCGCAAAGTCAATACCGACAGCAACCTTTATGAAGTGGAAAAGAATTTTACCAAAATGCAATTGATTTGTATTTACATTTTTCAATAATAGCTTATTGAGTTGAAAATAAAGAATGGATTCGCTTCCTGCATTTATTGACGAACATTCTTTTGAGCTTAAGTTCAGTAATGCAGGATGAAAGCCTGGTAAATTGGAATTGTGCCTGTTTTGCTGTTTCATGCAGGACAGGGCCAGGGCTCTTAGCAGGGGAGTATATCGATGCAGAGCACATTCACGGATGAAAAAATCGACTCGGCGGCAGAGCTTATTAATTCGATTAACGAAGCTCTCGCCGAGAAAGTGGGAACGCAGAAGTTTAGAGTTTGGTTTAAGAATTCAACGAAGCTTTCGCTGACCGGTGAATATTTGAAAGTCGGTGTTCCAAATCCTTTCATAGCAAGTTGGATAGAAAACCATTTTTTGAATGAGATAAGCGAGGCAGTTCGAACAGTTACCGGCATGGAGGCTAAGGTCACTTTTATTATCGATCCTGAGCTTACCGGCAATCAGAAGCGTTCGCAACTTGATTCGCAGGCCTCTGCTGTGACAACATTAGAGGACGGCCGGTATCGAAGCCGGTCTCGCAGGGCCCAGAGGATGGGGGCATCTGCCGCGGGGCAGGATCGCAGGAGGAAACTTAAACTCAGTCTGGATACGTTCGTTGTAGGTTCATCGAATGAACTGGCTTACAACGCCGCCAGAGTAGTCGTAAATGAGCAACAAAGTCCTTTTAATCCGCTGTTTATTCATGGAGGATACGGGGTGGGCAAAACACATCTGCTGCAAGGGATATGCAATGCGGTGTGCGATAAGCGCCCCCAGACTAATTGGTTATATCTCTCAGCGGAGGATTTTGCCAATCAGTTTGTGCTGGCCTTGAAGACAAAAAAGCTGGAGGCTTTTCGACGCCGTATGCGACAAACGGATTTGTTAGCGATCGACGATATTCACTTCCTGGCCAGCAAGCCATCAACGCAGGAGGAATTCCTGCATACTTTTAATACGATAAATTTGGCAGGTAAACAAGTAGTTCTGGCTTCGGATGCGCATCCTAAGATGATAGGCCAACTGTCCGAGAAACTGGTTAACCGATTCGTCTCGGGCATGGTAGTCAAAGTCGATACGCCGGACTTTGCCACACGATGCGAGATTTGCAAACGTTTTGCAGAAAATGTAAAAACACCAAATCCAGGCCTTCCGGAGAGTGTGACAAAATATATTGCCGAGAACCTTCGCTCCAATGTCCGGGAGCTTGAAGGAGCCGTGCTGAAACTGATTGCATTTGCATCATTGAAAAATGATAAGGTCAACCTGTTGATGGCGAAAGCGGTTCTGGCTGAGCATCTTGAAAGGTGTGACCCGATTGTTCACGTTTCGGATATCCAATCAGTCGTGGCGACGTATTTTGATATAACACCTGCAAGTATGCATTCATCCAAGAAGAATAGAACAGTGGCGTTAGCCCGGCATTTGAGTATGTATTTGACCAGAAAGCATACTCGAATGTCGTCGTCAGAAATAGGAAGGGTAATGGGCGGAAAAAATCACGCCACCGTTCTTTTAGCCTGCAGGAGGATTGAGGATCTGATCAAGAAAAATTCGGATCTTCGCTGGCAGAGCACGGCAGGCAACAAAATCTCTAAAGCCAGAACCGTGCTTAACGAGCTGGAGGAAAGCATCTCTCGCTAAGATTTACCCACCATGTTCGACCCAGGGATTAAATATTGACACGCAATTCGCATAACTTTCAATGTGATTTTACAAGAAGTGATACATTTGAGGTTAGCTTGAGGGTGGTCTGCACGCTAAAGTTACATTGGTTGTAATTATTTTTGATTTGTAAGTCTGAAATCGATGGTCATTTTAAGTGCCATCGCTGCTTTTGAATGCGGCATCTCCTGCGTAACGACGTCCATTACCTGCTTTGCCTCGTTGAATCTGCCTGTGCGGTAATAAACGTAGCCCAAAAGAAATCCTAATCCGGGTGCATCGCTTTTTTGCAGCCATTTATTCAGATCGGTTATTTTGGAATTTAGCGTATCGGGACCGCCCACCAGTTCAGCGAGGTCGATCTGAGTTTGTGCATATTCAGGGTCAAGCTCAATCGCCCTGATAAGATGCAGCGCGCTACTGACATATTCGCCGGCAGCAAACAGTGCGTGACCTCTTCCGGCATAGCAAAGCGGGTCTTCCGGCTTATAGATAGCTGCCAGAGCAAATGCGTCCGCCGCCTGGTAAAACCTGCCGATATTCAGGTGACCTTCAGCAGCCCTGTAGAGTTGATTGTACTTTGACTGTGAATAGGATTCATAGTCTGTGTACTGCCCCATAATGCGATTGGCTCTGGTGGATATTTCAGCTTGGGATAGTTGCTTTATCTCGGCCAGCGGAGAAGTGCTATTTTGAGAGCTTTGTGATTGGGATATGTCAGGCAATCCCATATGGGCGTGTTTGCGGCTGTTGTCGGTTTGTCCGGTCACGCCTTGATTAATTTGACCGGGTAGATATGAGGTTCCTGTTTGACGTCGGTCGGGAATTTCTTGTCCGGTCGTTCCGAATTGGGTCGTATCAACCGTCGAAGTTTGCAAACGGGTATCTATAGATCTTATAAGGTCGTCGAGTTGCCTTTGTATTTGTGCGAGAGCTTCGGATGTCGCGGCGTCCTGTGTTGTATTTGGGTATCTGCTGTTTTGTCCCTGATATTGTTGGGTACTGGTTGGGCTTGAGCCTGTATTTGGTTGATATACAGTGCTATCGCTCTTGGGTACAGACCGATTAAAAGTACCGGGCGAGTAGGCCGAAAAAGAAGTTTGCTTTTCTGTAGTATTGAATTCGCCCGTGGCCAACGTTTCATATCCCCTTTGAGGCGGTACAAACTGTGACGTGTTTGCCGGGACAGTTTTACTTGTAGTCAATGAGGAAACTGACTCTTGAGTACCATAGCGGGGCTGGGTCAGGCTTTGTTGCCATTGATTAATTTGGTCTGGGGTCTGCTGCGAGCTGTGCAGGGGTAATTCCGTCTGCGGCGGTGTCACTGCCATTCGGTTTTCAGCGTATTGGGGATTATTCAAGGAATTCTGAGTCGTGTTTGGATTTGTTTGCATTTGTTGCCTGTACTGCTGATATGTCACTGCTTCATCCCGCTGGTATGTTCCAAACTGATCCTGGGTTTGCTGTTCACTTGGACGAGGACTCGATGATACAAGCCGCGGCTCACTTAGCGTATTATTTTGCGTTCCTGCCAGTCCGGGATTATATAACTGCCACAAAGCAGGGGACCGGGCCGGTGCATTCCAACTTGAAATAACCGGTTGGTTCTGTGAGGTTTGTGAGCCGGATGTATATTGTGTGCTGTTATTGATGCCTGTATTTGCCGCAGTTGTGATTCCGGAGCGGTTTTGTGACATAGTTGTCACAGTTGCCGATGGTAAATAATAGCTCTGGTAATTTGTGCCGGATGCTGAGCCGACTGTTGAGGTGTTTCGAGTGCGACCGATATCTTCGGCACCGGCTGAGTCCCGCATAAACGAGCTCAACGACGCCGAACCAAGGGTCGCGCTGAAACTCGAGGGGGAAGTATATGGCACGTTCCCGCGGAAGTGCATGCCGCGACGGACATTACCTGTAATGATTTGGTTGCCGTTTGTATCAATGGGATTGGACGTATCGACCAGGCTGCTGCTGATGTAGCTCTGTGGTGTCGTAGTTGCCCCGGCAGGATTTTGCACTGAATAGCCTGTCGGAGTAAAGAATACAAGTAACAGCGACGTAACGATAATAAACAGCCGATTCTTCATCATAATAGATACCTAAATAGTTATTGTCTTAAATCGGTCATTCCCAGGCTCCTCTTAAGGTCATTGCCAGTAATTTTTATAAGACCGGCAATCACCTGTCTTCCTGAGCACACTGTTAGGCATCCCATATGGAAATCAAAGTAGAGCGAAGGATATGGGGTGTGATTCAGCGAATTGCGGCTTTTTAAGTTCTTTTATATTTCGGCTTTTCCGCCCAACTGAGTTTAGTAGCT
>CAZMWN010000193.1:0-7125 GCA_964569935.1 uncultured Pirellulales bacterium | reverse complement strand
TGGCTCTTTTTGGTAATCGGATGCAGAATAAGCCGAACAAAGAATACAAGGATAATAATGACCACGCCGTAGTTCGGAATAAAGGCGTACATCCATTTCATCATAGCCATTATCCCAAAGGCAAGGGGGTATATAATGCCGGAAGGGCAGCAGCAGGCTAAAAAATCTATCGTTTGTACAAAGCCCAGATTACGGTACTGCTCGTTCTTATCGAAAAGGCTTTTGTCTTTTGGACCGACGTAGAGCTGGAAATTATAAGTTTTTGAGCTTTCGGCCTGACCCTTTGCAGCCAGTGTGACCGGTGCAATTTTCAAGTCCACCCCTAACATTTCATCGCCGCTGTCGGCTTTGATGTCACCATCGGGATTGTAAATATGGCCTGTTTTATCTATTAACCAATCGCAGTAATCCTTACCTTCTTCAGGAAGCGGCACTGCGATAAATGCAAAATATTTATTCACCGAAGCGGCCCAGAGGAAGTTAGCACCGGGTTTGGTCAACTGAATGTCTTTGATGGTCTTTGCCTTGATGAGATTTTTCTTTTCAAGTTTTGCCCTGGTGACCGTTCCATCCAACTCTCTAAAGCCGGCCACGACCTTTCTCATATCGGTTCTGAACGCTTCTCTGCGGAGCCCGCACGGACCGGCTAAATTGAAACGTACGTTTTGCTCCGAAGCCGATAAGTTCTCGACGGTTATATCGCAATCTAAAAGATAGCTTCCGGGGGCAATCTTATATGTTTTGGTAATTTTTATCGCCGGTTCTCTCGTGCCCTGAATATTGATGACGGCCTCGAACTTTGCAATTTGCGAGCCATCGGGTAAAGTTTCAACGTCAAAGCTTTTCCAGTTCAGATCCTGCAGAAGTAATTGAACTTTATGTTCGATGAATACGAATTCCCTGTTTGCCATTGAGAGAATTTCGCTACCGTCTCTTTCGGTCGCGGGTGAGATTATAGTCAGGGGCTGTGGGTCTTTTTGGTTGCGGTCGTCGAATCCGTTCTCATTGCCGTTGCTGAATGTTACCTTCCGGACGGCTGCTCCTTTGGTATTAAGTTCCAACTGGAGCTTAAAACCGGTTTCCGGATCTTCGGTTTTCGGGTCCGCAGCTCCGATGATAATTGTTTTAGCCGGTGCACTATCAGCGCCAAAGACGATGGAATCATCCAATTGTAACCGGCTGTTTTCCGATATACCTGCATTTTCCGTTTCAGGCACATTTGCATCCTCCGGCGTTTGAGCCGTGGTTGTTTGCTGTAAAAGGATAGGAAACCTTTCGAGTTGTGATGAATCCTTGAAGAGTCCTGACTCGACAACCAGACAGCAACAAAGGACGACAAAACAAATTACAATCCATTTTAAAATTCGCATTTCGTGTTTTGTATCTCGCATTTTGTTCTTCTGTTTTAATTATTTACGGTTTTCAATATCCTTTAAACCGTTTTTCTATCTTCCATTATGCAATCGGTCGGCGTGGAAATTATCCAATTCGTCGATTGCCCTTATTTTTTTCATAGTCGTTTTATAATCGTATTCGAGCCGAACAAATTGCACTTTATTTTCCTTCACATAAACATAACTGGCTCGATTATCCTTATCACGGGGCTGTCCGACAGAGCCGATATTGATAATTGCCTTTTCGTCGTCAATAATAGGATATGAATCTCCAAGCTCGGTTGGAAGATAAAAATCCGGCTCATCGAGAAACACGCCGGGCATGTGTGTATGGCCGACAAAGCAAATATGCTTGATTCTCTCGAACAGCATCCGAACCTTCAGTGGATTATTATATACATCATCAGGGAAGATGTACTCATTTATCGGCCTTCTGGGAGAAGCATGAACGAAATCTATCGGTATCGAATCCGAACCGATTTTGTATTTGAGGACCCGACGCATCGGCAGTTTGCCCAAAAAGCTCCAGCGCCTGTCGCGGTTTTCTTTATCTTCTTCTGATTCGAGCACTTCCCGGGACCAGAAGCTTGCCTGTTCGGCTCCGAAATTGAAATTTGTCGGCTCATAAAAAACGGCGTAATCATGATTGCCCAGAACGCACCACTTTGTCTTGTTAATAATCAAATCAAGACATTCTTTTGGATTTGGCCCGTAACCGACAACATCTCCGAGGCAATAAATCGTCTTTATGTCGCGTTTTACAATATCGTCCAGAACCACAGTCAAAGCTTCAAGATTCGAATGTATATCGCTGACAACTGCAAACATACACGTCCTTAATCAATGAAATAACAACGCTTTTTAATATATATTATTCATTTTAGCCGTAAAAGCCGTGCTACTTAATAACAGATATATAGCCTAAATACCAGAATATTTATTAGCTTTTCTTGTGCCTGGATTGGCTGTGTTATTTATTTGATTTGTCTGTTGGTGTTGATATAATGCCGAAATATTGTATAAAACTGGCAGGTCAGGTTTTTTTCTGGCGGATATGAGATAAAGAAATGATAGCAACGACGCTTCTTGAAACCAGCGGATTGGTAAAAAAGTATTCAGGCAGGATAGTCGTCAATGAGGTTTCCATTACGATTGAACGGCAGAGTATCGTCGGCCTTTTAGGTCGAAACGGTGCCGGCAAGACCACAACATTTAGAATGATTATCGGAATGATTACCCCCACAAGCGGCTCTGTACTCTTTGAAGGGCAGGATATCACGAAGCTGCCGATGTACAAGCGTGCCCGACTGGGTATGGGTTATCTCTCGCAGGAGCCGAGTATTTTCCAGCGTCTGAGCGTTCGCGATAATCTTCTGGCAATCCTGGAAACGATGTCGATGTCTTGGCCTCAGCGCAGACGCCGGGCCCAGGAGCTGATTGAAAGTTTCGGACTAACTGAGGTCGCAAAAAGCCAGGGAAGGTTTCTCTCAGGCGGAGAGCGGCGAAAGCTGGAAATCGCACGGGCTATGGTGACCGAACCTTCGTTAATTCTTCTGGATGAACCTTTTAGCGGCGTTGACCCGATAGCGGTCGAGGAATTACAGGGGGAAATTCACCGGCTCGTTGATTCTGGCGTGAGTATTTTAATTACCGACCATAATGTCGAGCGAACGCTGGAGGTGGTAGATAAAGCTTATATCATCGATCACGGTAGGGTGATAGGCTCCGGTCCGCCGGCACAAATTATTCGCAACGAAACCGTCATAAAATCTTATCTCGGTAATACATTCGAAGGTGACGAATTCGATGATATATAGCAAGGGGTAGCGTATATCGTATGGTTTACTTTGAGTATCTAAGTGCGAGATATAAAAATGATAGATATTGAAAAATGTCACATCACGCATATTCCGGCGGATGTTTTGGGCAAAAGGGCTGAGCCGGTGGAACAAATTGATGACAATATCCGTCAACTGGTGGATAAGATGTATGATATTATGCGTCAGAATAAAGGCCTCGGTCTGGCGGCACCGCAGGCGGGTGTATCGCTGCGGCTGTTTATGATTTCGCTCGACGGAAGCAGGGAGAACCTCAAGGTCTTTATCAATCCTACCGTGACGCCCGACGGCCAGCTCAATTCCATTGAGGAAGGCTGCCTTTCGGTGCCGGGGATATATACGAAGATTCGAAGATATAAAAAAGCAAAAGTCACTGCGACCGACCTTGACGGCAACGAGTTTACCGAAGAGGCCGAGGGACTTTACGCAAAGGCGCTCCAGCACGAGTACGACCATATCGAGGGAATGACTATCGTCAATCGGATGGGCCAGGCCGCCAAAATCGCGCATCGAAAGCAGCTCAAAAAACTCACGCAGCAGCATGACGAACATAATGAAAAATAGAAGGGGGTGTTTTTGTAGGATGATTGATGAGAGACGGAAGACGACAGACGAAAAGGATAAGAAGTGTAAGAGAATTGGATGTTTATAAGCTTGCATTTGAAGCTGCAATAGAGATATTTGAGATATCAAAAAATTTCCCAAAAGAAGAAACGTATTCACTAACCGATCAGGTGCGTAGGTCTTCCAGGTCAGTCTGTACAAATCTTGCAGAACTCTGGCGTAAGCGCAAGTACAAAGCAGTCTTCCTGAATAAGTTATCGGATGCAGCTCAGGAAGCAGCGGAGACGCAAACTTGGCTTGAATTTGCTTTAAGCTGTGGGTATATTGATAAAAAAACGTTTGAGAAGCTGGATGAGAAATGTGAGCATATATTTGCCATGTTATTTACGATGGAGCAAAAGGCAGATAGTTTTTGTAACATTCGATAATTTATCGTCCATCGTCAATCTTCTCTCATCTATCATCTCACGTAAATGATCATGATCTGAAAATATGAAATGACCATCGGATTATAAAAAATGAAGATGAAGATAGTATATCTCGGTAGTGGTGAATTTGGCATTGATTCTCTGGATGCCCTGGCAGATTCGGTTCACGAGTTGGTTTTTATCGTGACCCAGCCTCCGCAGCCGGCCGGTCGAGGCAGAAAGGAATGTCCGACGCCTGTTTCACTCTGGGCGGATGCTCATCTGGTTCCCTTCGTTGAAACAGACGATGTAAATGCTCCGGAGGTTATCCAACAAATCGCCGGTTACCGACCGGACTTGATAGTTGTCATCGCGTTCGGGCAGAAAATCGGCGCCGAATTGATTAACCTGCCGCCCAAAGGCGCTATCAATGTCCATGCGTCACTGCTTCCCAAATATCGCGGGGCGGCTCCGATTAACTGGGCGATTATTAACGGCGAGATTAAAACCGGCAACAGTATCATCACATTGTCTGATAAGATAGACGCCGGTCAGATTCTGGCACAGAATGAAACACAGATTACTCCCGATGACACCGCCGGCTCTCTGCGCGATAAGCTGGCGAAATCGGCGGTGCCTTTACTTTTGGAAACCGTGGAGAAGATCGCCGCAGGCACGGCCGTCTATACCGAGCAGGACCATTCCAGGGCGACTCTGGCGCCGAAGCTCGGCAAATCCGATGGCCATTTGGATTTTTCCGAGCCGGCGAAAGTCCTGGCGTTGAAAATCCGTGGCTTCTGGCCCTGGCCGGGCGCTTCGGCAAATTACATATCCAAACAAACAAACAAATCCGCACGAGTCACTATCGCAATGGCACAGGTGGTTACCTCTTCCAATCCAGCCGGACTGCCGGTCGGGACACTCGATGAAAATCTCAATATCATCTGTGGCGAAGACGCTCTTAAAGTGACACGAATCAAGCCGAGCGGCTCAGCCCTTATGGACTTTAAGAGCTTCGTCAACGGCCGGCATACCCAGCCCGGCGACGTCTTTACAAAAATAGAAAATTAAATATTGCCGCTGTCTTTATTAGTGGCACTTGCTTTCTAAGCGTTTAAAGTCTATAATAACGCTATTAAATGAGATATTTTTCAGTTGAGGGAACTGATTATGGCTGAAGATTCACATAAAAATGTATCATGTGGGGAGAAACTGTTTAAAGTAGAATTAAGAGAATCTTATGAATAAATTTATTGTCTATCTTTTGGTTGTTCTTGAAGTCGGTGGTGGTTTCATGGGTTTCTCAGTGATTCTGGCCTCACAACCTTGGAATAAGAATATAAATGCATTCATGTATATTGGGGTATGTCTTCTATTTATATTTGGTATTTTTGCTGGGCTGGCCCTGATAAAGGAATCAAGATACGGAATTGCTTCATCTGCAATATACCAGGCGCTTCAAGTTCCGCTTATATCATCTCATGTAATTTCCTATAATATTCGTTCAGGTGTTAGGCTTATAGTTGGTGTTTTAAGAGGTATGCCATATGTAACGTTTGATATTGGTGCACGTTGTACAATTATTTTCGGTAAACGACCTGATTCGTGGGGATTTGGTATAAATTTGATTGCACTAATTCTATTTGTTTATCTTATATTCCAACTTAGATCAAAGCCTAACGTCAACGAGTCAAGCGAATCAACTGAAGGTTCTTCAATAAAGAATGGACAGTAATATTAAATCGTTTACCTTCGACAACCACAACCCAAAAGGCGGCTGTGTTTTTTTGAATGACGGAACGGTCAAATTCATCCGCACCGAAGAAGAACTACAAAACCTCCATTGGAAGTAATGACAGGATAGTGATATATATGAGAAGAAATAAATATTGCCGGAAAGATATACCAGATTCCAAAAGTCGAATCCTTGTTATTGTGACACTGTGCTTAGTTATGTTGTCTTGTCAGAAACAACCTTCTGATACTAATCAGCCTTCGGGTACTAAACAGACGGAACCTAAGCCGCCGGATTTAAGTCATTGTACACGTCTCGAGGTTTCATGTGCAAGGCCGATTATAGAGCATCTCACTGAACCAAAATGGTTAGACCCTAGCTTTCTAAGCGATACTGAAAAGGAATTTCTAACATCTCTGAAAGAATTTGCAATTGTTGACAAAGAAAATATTATGAAAATCTCCAACTCATTGAGTTTAGGGAAATTTATACAAGATGGCGCTAAGTAAATAAATGCTATGATGTTTGCTTTTAATATTAGCGTTGCAGGTTATCGCAATGATGAACACATTACAACGATAAATATGTACAAGCCATTCTTAATATTGAATGAGAATCATCAACAGTTTGATTATGAAAAGAGCTTACCTGACATTTTTTTATTTGTACCCCAAAGTATGAAACCGTCTGTTTATCGGTTAATATGTTGTGAATTTTTATATTTCCTTTGGGAAAGGTTTAGATCAGAGTATGAATGGGCCTATCAATCACCAGATAAATGGTGTGATGAAATCTTATCAAATAAGGATTGTTTTAAATGCCCTTCTGGGGGAAGTTATGCAATGAATCCGAATTGTAAGCTGAACTCGCCGGGTGATATGGTGCTATTATTCGAGACCAAAGCCGGCTGGAACCAGCACGGCGGACAGGAACTGTTTACTTTCGACAATCACGAGCCCAAAGGCGGATGTGTCCTACTCAACGACGGTACAGTCAAGTTCATTCGCACCGAAGAAGAACTGCACAAACTCCGCTGGAAATAATGACGTAAGGGAATGAAAAAGATAATCGGGCTGGTTAAAGGGCAATAAGGATGTATAATCCACAACATGTCCGAACCGGAAAATAAAACAGCGAGGTTAATAGCTGTAGAAGTATTGAATCAATTTAATCCGAGGCATAATTAC
>CAZMWN010000192.1:6736-7133 GCA_964569935.1 uncultured Pirellulales bacterium | reverse complement strand
AGGGCGTCGATGTCACTGAGCATAATCAGAAGGTCCGCGTCGATTTTACTGGCAACCAGAGCGCTGAGCTTATCGTTATCGCCGAAGGCCGAGCCAATCTCGGCGGTGCTGACACTGTCGTTCTCGTTCAAAATCGGCACAACCGCCAGCTTCAGCAACGTCTCGATGGAATTGCGAAGGTTCAGGTAGGTCCTCCTGTTGCTGAGCACCTCGGCGGTCAGCAGGACCTGTGCGACGGTGACGCCGTAACGCAGGAACGATTTTCGATACTCGGCCATAAGCAACGGCTGGCCGATAGCTGCGCAGGCCTGCCGCATCTTCAAATCCTTCGGCCTGTCGGCCAGTTCCATTTGACCGGTCCCCATCCCGATAGCGCCGGAGGAGATAATTACGACCT
>CAZMWN010000192.1:0-6726 GCA_964569935.1 uncultured Pirellulales bacterium | reverse complement strand
GGCGGCGCAGGCCTGCCGCATTTTGATATTCTTTGCCCCGGCCGTTTCAAGCTGGCCAACTCCCATGCCGATTGCGCCGGAAGAGATAATCATGACCTGCCTGCCGGTGGCCAGAAGGGCGTTGACCTGTCCGGCGATTGTGCGCACGTAACCGGCATCGACACCGGCTCTTTTAGTCAGGATATTCGTCCCGATTTTTATTACGATTCGTTTGGCTTTACTAAAATCACGCATGTTCTTCTGTCCGGTCAACCAGCGGCATAAACGCCTGTTACGCTCATCATTCGCAGTTCGTAGTCTATGATATGCAGCCGTTGCTATATAGTCAATGGTATTTAGTCAAACAGCATTTTGCGTTTGGAGTTCGTTGTTCATAATGTTTTATGTTATAATGGTAAAGAATACATATTTAACATTAAACCAGGGGCGAAAATGAAACGAAGGAATTTTATTCAAAGCTGCTTTGATTGTAGCATGGCGGCTATGATTACGGGCTTGGCACTCGAATCCGGCACTGCATATAGCAGTGAAAAAGAACCCGACAAAGAAAAAGAATCTTCCAAAGAAAAAGAGCCTGTAAAAAACGAACTGGCTCATCAGATGGTCCCGAATCAGGTTATGAAGCTTTTGAAATTTATCGAAGCCAATTTCGATGAGCCGACCCGGAAAAAGATATTCGGACAACTCGGGTACGAATGCTTTTATGCGGTAGGAGCGAGCAAATGGATCCAAAACTACAAGAGCGACCCGGAGAAGTTTTTTGAGATGATCAATAGCGGCAAATCAGTTTATTGGGAGAAGCTGGAAGACGACAGGGAAAATTCCAGAATCAGGGTAATTAGCAGAGAATTTGTCTCCTGCGTATGTGCTTACGGCCAATGTCCCGACCCGCCGAAATCACTTTGTAATTTCTGCTGCTTAAGACTTCATAAAGAATTATTTGAAACATTATTAGGCAAAAAGGTAGAGGTGAAAATTGATGAATCTATTTTGCTCGGCGGCGAAAGATGCTGCACGACAATTAATATTATAACCTGATTAGTTCGTTTACCCCGTGAGATGGTATCGTTCACCTATCTCATGGGGTGAATCCCCTCATCTATTCGTCATTCATCCACTTGTGCCATAGGTATCGTCCCCTTTACCCCCTTAGATAGCAGCCTTTTCTACTCCGGCAACGGCCTTCGCCGTGACGAGTGGCTTATCTCATGGGGTGAATCCCCTCGTCCATCGTTCTTCAGTCCTCAGTTGAACGAGAGGTTACTTCTAATCGAAACTAAAACTCATCCCAACACCAGTTTTGTGATAAGTTCCAAGATAGTTGCGACTGTCAGGGACTTGATTAAATCTGCAGGTCGGACAAATCGCCTTTTACTTCTTCGAGCTTGCTGTAGTAAACATTAAAACGTTCCTTGAGTGCGGACATAGACTTTTCAAGACTCTCTATATCGGCCTTTAGTCCCTTGGCTTCGTCGCCCATAATTTCAGCTACCGGAATTTCCTTGAGCTTTGCAGCGAGCTTATCGAGTTCGCCTTTTTTGGCAACGATAGCATCTTTGTACTCAATTGCCTTCGCCCGTAGCTGGGCGGCATCCATCTTCGCCGCTTCGGCCTTTACTTCGCTTATGGGCTTTGTTTCGTCGGCCTTTTTGCCGCAGCTTGTTATCGTAACCGAACACATTACCAATAAAAACAGAACGGCAGCATTTCTCAAAACCTTCATCTTTCCGATCCTTTCAAAAAATCCCTTTTTTCATATCCCATTCGAACGGCATAATTTCATGTGTTTGTTTATATCCCAGTAGGTCAGATTGTACCACTATTACCGGCGCTTTGCAAATTTACTCCGTGAGATAGCTTTTTTTGAGAGTTATCTCACTGGTTGAATCCCCTGAAAGCTGACAGTCTGACCCGAATTCTTAGAATCGAGTATCAAGTATCCAGCATCGAGAATCCAGATTTAAAAAAATGCTACCTTTAGTCTGTCGATTAACACTAATCATTCCCGGATAATCCTCCTTTACCCCGTGAGATGGCCTCTGTTGCCTATCTAACGGGGTGAACCCCGTGAGATGGTGTTGTTTACTTATCTCATGGGGCTAATCCAATACCAAATATTCCAATTTGGAATATTCAAAAATGCTACTTATAGTCTCGTAGATTTATATTGTTTTGTGATCAATAATCAGATTTATGTACGAAGAAGATATAACCAAACGCATCGGCTTGAATATCACAATCATTCGTGAACGGCAGGGACTAACGCAGGAAAAACTCGCCGAATTGGCCGGCCTTCACAGGGCCTATATCGGCCAAATAGAGCGAGGCGAGAAAAACATCGGTCTAAAAAACCTCGAAAAAATCTCAAAAGCTTTAAATATAAGCTTACGCTCATTATTTGACACTCACAATATTGATTGACTCGCTTATTCGTGCTAAACTATCCCTAATCATATTTTTTTTGAAGGGGATTAAGCATGAAGCAACATGAAGCGGTCATAAAAGTTATGGAGGAAAATGGTGGATTTGCTACGCTGGGATACCTATACCAGAACGTACTCAAAGTACCCGGTAGCGAGTGGAAAACGAAGACTCCTTTTGCCAGTATGAGACGTATCGTCCAGGATGACAGGTTCTTTTTCAAGATCAAGCCTGGCTTATGGGCGCTCAAGAGCCACAGGCATTTGCTTCCACCAGAGATGCTTACGACAAAGGGAAAAACTCCCCGGCAAATCGACTTCTCACACTCTTACTATCAGGGATTGTTGGTTCAGCTTGGAAACTTGAAAAAATTTGAAACATACATACCGCCACAGGATAAAAACAAGGTCTTTCTAAGAAAGCAAAAGCTAAGTAACTTAGCCTCTCTCTCAACAATCTATCAGTTCACATATTCCGATATAGTGAAAAGAGCGAGTACTATCGATGTCGTTTGGTTTAATGAGCGTCGAATGCCGAGTTCCGTCTTTGAAGTGGAACACTCGACAAATATACGTGATTCAATGGTAAAGTTTGTTGAGTTACAGGATTTTCGAACCGACATGTTCATTGTTGCAAGCCAAGTACGTAAACGAAAATTCCTGGACACGTTACAACTTAGTGCATTTCGACCTATCAATAAATTGGTGCGTTTTATGAGCTATGAGGATTTATCAGACTATCATGCAAATATTTCTAAGCGGATTGCTCTTGAGAATAAATTTCAAACTCCCAATTAAGAAATTTTAAGCATTTCAAAGATTGCTACTTATAGGTAGTTGATCAATTCTTAAATCTGATCCACGATCCTGACAAAAAGGAAAGTCAGGATTTGTGATAGCTCAAGCCGGACAATATTTATTTGATGAACCTTTCAAGATTCCAGCTATACCGTTGGAATATACGACGGTCTGGTCGTTTCCGGAGCGAGGGTCGTGGGCGACGCACAAATCCGATTATCGCGGCAACTTCGCGCCGCAGATAGCACGCAATATCATCGAGATGTACAGCAGCAAAGGCGATTGCCTACTTGACCCGATGGTCGGTGCCGGGACAACTCTTATTGAGGCCAAACTTTTAGCAAGGGACGCCGTCGGAATCGATATCAATCCGGATGCAGTTAAACTGGCGGCCGAAGCGATTCGATTCAAACATACCCCTGCAAGTCGTCAGCAGGTAAAGCTCGGCGATGCCAGAGACCTGTCGTTTCTGAAAGACAGCTCAATCGATTTGGTCCTGACGCATCCGCCTTATATGAATATCATAAAGTATTCGGATGGCAAAATAGAAGGGGACCTGTCCAATATAGGCAGTCTGCCGAAATTCTGCGACGAGATAGAGAAAATCGCAGCCGAGCTTATTAGAGTGCTCCGGCCGGACAGGTACTGTGCGATACTCATCGGCGATACGCGCAAAGGCAGGCATTTTGTGCCGTTAGCGTTTAATGTAATGCAGCGTTTTTTGAAGGTCGGATTCGTACTAAAGGAGGACATTATCAAAATCCAGCATAATTGTAAAATGACCGAGCGATGGCGGCCGAAGGCAAGGCAGGGCCGGTTCTATTTGATTATGCACGAGCATTTATTTGTCTTTCGCAAGCCTAAGCCGGATGAGGATTTATCCCGAATCCGATATAGCAGGATGGTTTAGAATTGTCCGTTTTTTTTGCGTTGGTTTTTGTGGACTCCTTAGAATAAAATTGTCATTGTGAACCCGTTCGACTTTACTCAGGGCAGGCTCCGTGAAGCAATCTTCGATTAACAATTTAATTTGCTTTTCTTCTTTTCATGGAAGATTGCCGCGTCCACCTACGGTGTCCTCGCAATGACCTATAATTTCTTTACCCTAACATCGAGTTAGGTAGGGTGTAAGGATTAAAAAAAACTCAAATTCAGCATTTACTGAATTGATATAACATGCTGTTCCATTCCTTACCTCCACTAAACATTCTCAGTGAGTCCTTTTTCCAATATAGAGACTTATCTAACAGATATCCCAAGTGACTACTAATATTGAAAAAGTCTCACACAAAGCTCGTAGTCCTTTTGATTAGTCAAAAGGACTACGAGCCTGTTATTTAAGGATTGGTTATAGATTCGAGAATATTATACAGTTTGACTTCTTAGGGTGATTTATATATACTTGATTTGTAACGAGAGCTTACTATTCGCAGCGTTCGGTAGGACAGCCTGAATGAAAGACGTTAATATTGATAAATGGTTGTCTTTTGCTGTAATCGGCCTGTCGGTCCTGGTCTTCGCGATAGGCTTTTACTTTAGCAGGCCGGATAGCAGCGAAGAGACGCTCCGTTTGAAAAAGGCGGCCCCGCCGGATGAGGCTGTCACCTTGTACGTATATGTCAAATCCAAAGATTCCGGCCTTTCTATTGAGGCAAAGCTGAAATCCCAGATAACTTCCTTCGAGGTGGATGCCTTCCCGGCGGCACAATTGAAGGCCTTCCTGGATGTGACTAGCGAAACATCGAAACACGAGTATTCGGAAGTGGCACCTCTTCTGGAACAGTTCGGCCAAAAGTTCTTCGGTCCCATTCAAACTTTTGTCCGGCAGTGTACTGAAATCGAGTTCGTACTCGCAGATGATTCGTTGATTCCATATCCATTTGATTTATTGTTTTTTCAGGGCGAACCTCTGTTCATTCAGAAACCTGTAGCATACAGCTTTGAGGAAGTGGGCCCGGGACGGCTCAGCCTGAAAGAAATATCCCATGCCTTACTGATTTCAGATGAGACGGCGGACCCGGAACGAGCCGTTGCGAAGGTTCGAAAATACATTAAAAAGAATACTTATAAAGATATAGTCGAGGTCAAACCAGGCGACTTCAAAACCGCTGGCCCTGTTGACCTGCTGCTGATAAGCGCTCACGGCCATATTTTTGCCGATGAGGACGATTATATAGAGTTCGGCGATGAGCGGCTCACGGCCGATTGTCTTGCGAACTTAAAGCCCAAACTGGTCTATTTCGATTCGTGCTTTACGGGCGCCAGCCTCGATTTCATCCGGCTTTTCCGAACAAACGGCGTTGCTTTTTATGTCGCACCGTGGGTCCCCAACGAAGCGGGAAATTCGTCAACCAAAACAATGTGCCTGTTTTTCGAGTCACTCGATCTGTACGGCCGACCCGCTTATGCCCTGTACCAGACGAGACGGCAGCTTTACGAACATTTCTCGAAAAATGGAATCGGTTTTTTGGTATTTTACAGATGTTTTCCCTTCCGTGTGTATCGTTTTACGAACTAACGCCGATAGGATTATCTATATACTAAAATCAGCCAAGTATATTTGTGCAATGACAAAAACCCACTGATTGCATCAGTGGGCTAACAATCGCGATTCACGAATCACGAGTAGCGATTTTTTTATGTTTAAACTTTTTTTTTGAATTTTCGCCGGCGTAGTCTACGACGATTTGGCCGGTACCGGTGAGTTTGTATTTATAGATGACAAGTCCTTCGAGCCCGACCGGGCCGCGAGCATGAATTTTATTGGTGCTGACCCCGACTTCCGCGCCGAGTCCGTAGCGAAAGCCGTCGCTAAAACGTGTGCTGCAGTTCCACAGGACATTGGCCGAATCGACAAGTGACATGAACTTCTCGGCCTTTTCCTTATCGGCGGTGACAATGGCGTCGGTATGTCCTGAGCCGTAGTGGTTTATATGCTCAATCGCCTCGTCGAGGCTATCGACTATCTTTATCGAAAGGATATAGTCGAGGTATTCGATTCTCCAGTCCTGCTCGGTCGCCGGCTCGATGTCGATAATCGCGGTGGTCCTTTCGCAGCCGCGTAACCGGCAGCCGCCGGCCTCCAGTGCGGCTTTTGCCTTCGGCAGAAATTCCGCAGCAATGTCACTATGTACCAGGAGCGTCTCGGCGGCGTTGCAGACGGCCACGTACTGGCACTTGGAATCGACGGCGATATCGACCGCCATCTGCATCTCGGCGTCACTTTCAATATAGACGTGACATATGCCGTCGGCGTGGCCGAGGACGGGGATGTTGGTATTGGTCATGATGTAGCGGACGAATTCGTTGGAGCCGCGGGGGACGATCAGGTCGATGTATTCGTCTTGGGCGAGCATCTCGGCGACGTCCTGGCGCGTTTGCAGGAGCTGTATCCAGCCGGAAGGCAGGCCGGCACGGTCGGAGGCATCGGAGATTATCCCGGCGAGAATGCGATTGGTTTCGGCCGCTTCGCTGCCGCCTTTGAGCAGGACGGCGTTGCCGCTTTTGA
>CAZMWN010000191.1:0-7147 GCA_964569935.1 uncultured Pirellulales bacterium | reverse complement strand
TTGACTGCCCGCCGTCGCTAAGCCTGCTTACTCTCAACGCTCTTGTGGCAAGTACGGACATTATTGTACCTGTTCAGGTTCATTATTATGCTCTGGAAGGGCTCAAGCAGTTACTCGAGACCGTGAAGATGGCCCGGAAATGTTTCTACCCTTGCCCCATAAAGATCCTGGGCATGTTGTTGACATTCGTCGAAGACAGAGCCG
Organism: uncultured Pirellulales bacterium; assembly: GCA_964569935.1. GTDB lineage: Bacteria > Planctomycetota > Phycisphaerae > Sedimentisphaerales > Anaerobacaceae > JAFGPS01. The sequence goes on along the minus strand of CAZMWN010000191.1, from coordinate 6,943 downwards.
CGTTGAGCCAGCAAGTAGAACAACAAATGAAAAATTTCTTCAAAGAGCTTGTGTTTGATACGGTTATTCACAGGACTATTACTTTGGCAGAAGCACCAAGTGCCGGTGAGCCTATACTTATTTACGCTCCAGAAAGCAAGGGTTCGGATGAATACAGGGCTTTGGCACAGGAGGTCATAGATTCCGAGCACATGAAGAAAGCCAAAGAGCCGACAGGAGTCTCGTCAATTGCCGACGAAATAAAGGCTTTGGAACAAGATCTTGTTCCAGAGCATCGTAAGAGCCCAACACAACAAATCTCTGAACCAGAGATAGAGCCCGAAGCTCAAAAAACAGTTCACTATAAACCTATAATAATAGAGACCAAATCCCGGCAAAGTTCCGATCTGAAGCCCGTGAGAAACTTTGCTTTATTTTTATTATTGCTAATTCTCCTGGCGATCGCAGTTGTAGTCACAGCAATGTTCATAATTAACAATCCTCCAACAGCCGAATCCGTTATAGCTACTGTGGATGAGGACGTACCGACAACGATTACCCTAATGGCAAGAGACCTGAACAGAGATCGACTGTCCTATCGAGTGATAACAGAGCCTTCACATGGAATTCTCAGCGGGATTGCCCCAGAGCTGACATACACGCCAGAGTCGAATTATAACGGCCCAGACAGTTTCACCTTTATTGTCAACGACGGTAAGCTGGACGGTAACATGGCCAAAGTATCAATTACAGTCAAAGCAGTCAATGACGCTCCGGCGGCAACCCCACAGTCAGCGATGACAAAAGTGGATAAATCAATTTCCATTACTTTAACCGGAAATGATTCGGATAGTCAGATGTTGCAGTTTGCCATTCGTACCGAACCTAAGCACGGCAAACTTAGCCTGGTGCGAAACTTCAATACTAATGGAAAGCTCGTTTATACTCCCCAGCCCGGCTTCACAGGTTCAGACAGTTTCACATTCAAGTTGAATGACGGTAAAGCGTACAGTGAACCGGCAACAGTCGCTATTGAAATTACTCCAAATAATCCTCCTGTGGCAGATCTTAAGTCAGTCATGACAGCGGAGGATACGCTCATAGCAATTAATTTGACGGCAAGTGACCCGGATGGAGATACACTGAACTACACCGTAATAAAAAATCCATCGCATGGAAAACTAAGTGGGACGGCACCAAATCTTACCTACACACCGAATGATAATTTCAATGGGCCCGACAGCTTTACCTTTCAAGCTAACGATGGTATGGCTGATAGTTTCCTTGCAACGGTATCAATTAATGTCACCGCTGTCAACGATGCACCTACTGCCAATGCTGGTACAGCAACAGTTCAGGAAGACACACCGACGCCAATCGCCTTAATCGGCAGTGACCCGGATGAAGATTCGCTAACTTACAGTGTAGTTACAAATCCTCCCCATGGCAGCCTAAGCAGAAAAGAGCCGGATTTGATCTACACTCCTGATGCCGATTACAACGGACCGGACAGATTCAGCTTCAAGGCCAACGACGGTACTACGGACAGCGCTGCTGTAATTTTCTCTATCGAAGTAACTCCTGTTGATGATCCACCAATAGCCAAACCCGGGAATGCGACATTAGAAGAAGACACATCCATCACAATTACTCTTGAGGGTAATGACCCTGATGGAGATACATTAAATTACAGTATCGTAAGAAAACCGTCTCATGGGACTCTCAGCGGGACAGCACCAAACCTGACCTATACTCCTAAAACTAATTTCAACTGGCTGGACAGCTTCACTTTCAAGGTAAATGATGGTACGACAGACAGCGAATCCGCAGCCGTATTAATAACAGTTAATCCGGCCAACGATCCTCCAACAGCGAATGATGACAATGTGTCCGTACTCGAAGACACGACGACGGGAAATATCGATGTGCTGGATAATGATATAGAGGTCGACAATGAGCCGATTATAATTAGCAGCGTTACCCAGAGCGAACACGGCTCAATTTCAATCAATACTAATAATACGCTGAGCTACACACCAAATGCCAGTTTCTACGGCATAGATGACTTCACATACACCATCAGTGACCGTGAAGGTAAAACTGATTCTGCCGTCGTAAATGTCACAGTCGAACCAATAAACGATAAGCCTGTAATCATTTCAAAACCTATAACTACTGCTATGCTAAACGTGTTGTACACTTATGATGTTAATGTCATTGACCAGGATGCAGAAGATACACTAACCTTTTCATTAACATCAAAACCCGAAGGTATGACTATAAATCCATACACGGGATTAATACAATGGACGCCAACAAGTCTATTTGTAGAACCAAATGAAGTAGTTGTTACGGTCGCCGACAGCAATACAATACCAGATTCAGATACTCAGTCATTTACGATTGAAATCAATCCGACTCCACCTCGGATAACTACAATGACGATAGTCGATGGCTATGATAACTCAAATAAAAATACATTATCAACAAATGACAAAATCAGCACCGTGCAGGCCAGTGACAACAAACGCCTGGAAATCAATCCCGGTTCATACATATCCTGTAATTCATCAGATGTTTCGGTTCCGACGGGCGTAAAAATAAAATCAGTTATATTTTACGTGGAACACTTTGAGCAGGAGAAGTTCCCTACCGGACAATTACAATGGAACATAGGGACGGGCTGGCCCCAAAAACCTGTGATCTGGATTTCAATAGATGCTCCGGTACGCATAGGTGAAGAAAACGAATCATTAGATTCCTGGGATGTAACAAGTTTTGTAGAAACTTCTGAAAAACTTAAATCTATACAATTACAAATTGAAAATAAAAACACGACAACTCGGACAAAAACATTTGTAGATTATGTCTATGCCGTAGTTGAATGGGATTGGCCAAGTGCACAGGAAGAATTAGTTGAATACGAATTAGAGCCTGTTCAATAATTGCAGTTAGACCAGAAAACGGTTAAACAACTATGCTCTATGATTTGAAGCTATCAGTATTAAAAAACGTCGATTTCTATACAGGAACGTGTTATTCTACACACCTGTTAGGCCACCCCATTCACACGTTGTTTACTTATTAAATAAATAATTAATCCGAAATATCTTTGACAAGCTTGAGTTAATTCATTATATTTTAATTGTGAGAAGGATTGGTGAGATGACAAAGGGATGTATATCTTCAATTCAAGCTTTTTCTCGCCAAATAAACTGATACTCGCGAAGTGCAAACTGCGAAGAAACCTATTCATCCGAAAGGATAAACAATGGCAAAGCATAATGCAGGTTTGCACAAGGAGGTTGCAAAAATTTTTGAAGGTGTATGGATTCCACAAATAGACAATATCCAGCAGTCTCTTCAAACATCTTCTCCGGAAGTTGCTGCCTATATTAATCCGAAACCGCTCGCTCTGGAAAACTGGTCTAAAGAAGTAAAAGCTACAACCACTAAAAAAGCTTCAAAGCGAGTATCCTGGAATATTTTTTCTCCTAAAGCAAGACGCGAGAATAAAAGACTTTCATCAATATCCAGGAATCTGCTGATCAATTTACCGAGCCAAGCCATCCTTAAAGACAGCACAAAAAAACCCTTATGACTACTTTCCAAAGTCATTTTTTAAGTGTTTCAAGCCTCATAATGTAGGCAGGAACAAAATTTCTGTAATAAATAAAGCAACAAGGGATTTATCTCATACACATGTTTTTTTTGAAATCAGTCCTATAATAATTTCATAAATGTGAAAAACATATAACCTCCGGTCCGGCTTTATAAATACTCCTAAATCCACTTATTATCTTTAACCATAAGCACTTACAAATTACATTTCCTGTTACCAGAGAACTAAATTCATGCTTTCTCTGTTAAGAGTATTTCAGGGCTTCAAAAATTAACAAATCGTGTAATGTGCCAGATTTATTCTTGACCCACCTTGAAAAATACCATATCATTAAAACCTGGAAAGCAACGGATGAACAACTTGATTGTGGGTTGTCCCGTACTACCATTGATTTGACACTTGATTTTGTATAGGGACGCATGAAAAAAAGATGAGTTTTACAAGTCTTTTTTATGAAGGTAGTTAAGTTACAAAGACACTTTTAGTGCCAGTTATAAACATTACCAGAGCAAATTTGACAGTTGTGATATGGCACTAAAAAGTGAATAAAAGTGAAACGAAATCTGCTTGAATAAGTGTTTGCCTAACAGCGAGGGAGCACTGATAATTGAGTAAAAAATCAGCTAATTTAGTAGAAAAGATATTTTTTAATGCCAATAATTCCACAATTATTAAATTCTTTGGCTATAAGTAGTTGATTTAACGCTCCGGCAAAAAGGATTTCGGAACTCACAGCAATCTCTTTGAAACTTTCCTGCCTGCAAACCTGCAATCTATCCTTTTGCTTAAGATTTTCTAAAACTATGAGAACTGCAATGGAAAGGTAGTAGTTATGAATATTCTGATGCAGATTGAGCCAATATCAATCATTAGCGCTGTTGTTATTGGCCTTCTTCTGGGAGGCTCTTTAGTTGCAATCGTCAGTCAGATAATTGCCAGAGCAAAGTCCAAAACCTTCGAACAGGACATACAACGGCAGATTGATGGAGCTAAAAAGGAAGCGGAAAACATCATTAAATCCGCTCAAATTGATGCCGCAGCAGAGGCCATTAAGAAACGCGAGCAAGTCACATCTGAAGCTAATAAAACACGTGCCGAATTACACGAAACGGAAATGAGATTAACCAAACGCGAGGATGCAATTGATCGCCAGGCAGAATTGTTTCAGCAACGTGAAAAAGTGATAAAACAACAACAACAGGAAGTAAATCGAAGATTACATAATATCGAGCTACAGGAAAAACAGCTTTCTTCTTTGATGGCCCAGCAAAAAAATCAACTGCTCAAAATCACCTCTATGGATATATCCGAGGCTAAAGACCTGCTCTTGAAGCGTCTCGAAGATGAGTGCGAGCACGAGATGTCAGCCTTGATTCAACGCAAGATAGAAGAAACGACTGAAACCGTTGAAGAAAAGGGCCGGGAGGTAATCAGCACGGCAATTCAACGCTATGCCGCCGAGCAGACCTGTGAAGTTACTGTATCAACCGTCGAGATACCGAATGACGATATGAAAGGCAGAATCATTGGTCGTGAGGGACGCAATATTCGCTCGTTCGAAAAAGCTACGGGTGTAGATGTCATCGTGGACGATACTCCCGGAATGGTGGTTGTAAGTGGCTTTAATCCCGTCAGACGCGAAGTTGCTCGTCTGTCAATGGAACGACTCATACAAGATGGCAGAATTCATCCATCGCGTATCGAAGAACTCGTCTCACAGACTAAAAAGGACATAAACCACAAGCTTCTTCAAATCGGCAAAGATGCTGTTGTCGAAACCAACGTAAGAGGTTTGAGCAATAAGGTGCTTAGTTTGATCGGCGCCCTGAGCTACAGGACAAGTTACGGTCAAAATGTTCTACGTCACAGTGTGGAAGTCTCTTTCCTCTCTCAAGTCATGGCCGACGAGCTTGGCCTGGACGGCTCAATAGCAAGGCGAGCAGGATTATTGCACGATATCGGCAAAGCCATCGACCACGAAGTCGAAGGCAATCACCCCACAATAGGTGCGAATTATCTCAAGAGATTCAATGAGTCCTCCATTGTGCTTAACGCCGTTGCAGGACACCACGGTGACATCCCGGCGGATAATCCTTACACTCCGCTGGTCGCCGCCGCCGATGCAATCAGTGCTTCCCGCCCCGGCGCCAGAAGGGAAACACTGGAAAGATATATCAAACGGCTGGAAAAACTCGAGGAGATTGCCAGCAGCTTCAAGGGCGTTGAAAATGCATACGCAATTCAGGCCGGTCGAGAAATTCGTGTTATCGTGAGTGCCGAAGAAGTGGACGACGACGCTGCAATGAAGGTCGCACGTGATATTGCCAAAAAAGTCGAAGATGAAATGACCTATCCCGGCGAAGTCCAGGTGACATTGTTGCGTGAAGTCCGCTGCGTCGAATATGCCAAATAATAATGTGAAGTTTCAAACTCCTTTCAAGAAAAATACGAATTATGAGAATAAACGTCCTTTGCATCGGCGATATAGTTGGAAGACCCGGGCGACGCATAATTGCCGAAAAACTTAAAGCATTAGTTAAAGAGCATGACATTGACTGCGTAATAGCCAATGCCGAAAATGCCGCTGGCGGTTCGGGCCTGACGCCGCAAATCTACGACAAATTGCTGCGGTACGGCGTAAACCTGATTACATTGGGCGACCATACATATCGCAAAAGAGATATTATTAAGATTCTGGAAACTGCCGACAATATTGTTCGTCCGGCAAATATGTCCGAACACGCTGCCGGCCGGGGCACCGCGGTCTATAAAACCAGCAAAGGACCGACCGTAGCTATTGCCGCTTTGATAGGTCGTCTTTTTATGAAGCCGGCCGACTGCCCATACAATGCTGCCGACAAAATTCTGCCCCAGCTTTCGCAAAAGGCCGACGTTATAATTGTCGATTTCCACGCCGAAGCCACCAGTGAAAAAATCGCCATGGGTTATCATCTCGACGGCCGCGTCAGCTTGTGCTTCGGCACTCATACTCACGTTGTAACCGCCGACGAAAGAATCCTGCCGAAAGGCACTGCATATATAACCGATATCGGCATGACCGGAGCACACGATTCGGTCCTCGGCCGAAACGCCGATAGCGTTCTCAAGTCTTTCAGAACACAAATGCCGTTCCCGTTCCAGATAGCTACCGGCGATGTGAAGCTCAATGCAATCATGGCGACCATCGATAGCAATACGAAAAAGGCCGAGCTTATCAAACGAATCAGCATTGATGCCGAGACCGAAGAAACAACAATTTACGACAGCGACGACGGCAAACCCGAATATTTCAACAACCAATTCTGATCTCGTACAATTGATCAGCATGTTTCTGGTTCTTGT
>CAZMWN010000190.1:0-7161 GCA_964569935.1 uncultured Pirellulales bacterium | reverse complement strand
GATTGTTTTTAACAGGCACTAAATTTCGGTCATCTTGGATGCATATCTTATAAACTTTACGACAATACAACTGATAATCGCCTTTACTACAACCTGTATTATCTTTGATAAGAAACATTTTTTACGACTTGATATTACCTCCTTACTTGCAAAAATCCAGCTCTGATTGGCCGATTCAGAAGATGTAAATATCTGTCCCACAACTTACATCTCTGACTTTGATACTTTACCAGTTTTATTTGGTTTTTGTTTGTTCTGAGACCTTCGGAGGCTATTCCGTGTCTAGCCATACACCTTTAGCGCTGATTTTCCTGGAGACCATAAGGAATACATCCGTCAGGAAACCAAAAACCACAAACCTCACATTTCTTTTATACCACATCGAGTGCCGTTGCTTCAAGAAAAAAATATTTGTCAGCAGTATCTATCTATCGGATAAAGTGTATCAACGGGTTAGAAGACCATTTGAGACGTTGGATTTTCGATTTTCCTTTCTCATCCACGGGCCCGATATTGGCTTTCTTAAAGTCAGGATTTTATTTAAAGTTAGAGTATATATATGATTAGGATCCGATATAGACAGAGTGAATATCTCATTGACCATTATTGGTTTTAATGCTACTTTATGGCGGTAATAATAAAGGAATCTCAAGTATGGAACTATCCTGGACTATGAAATTAAGGATTATTGCCGCGGCTGCTGTGGGCGTAGTTTTTGTGAGCATTGTAGCATGGCCGTGGGATACACCGCCGGACCCGTTTGGATCGCTGCTTGTTCAATCTTTAGGTATCAACGGTGCGGTAACTTTATTAATAATGGCATTTCTTGCTGGTTTAATTGCTTACTTTGCCGCCTGGCCCTATGGTCGTGAAATCGGTATTTTAGCAGTACCGTTCGGTTTAACTATTTGGGCTGTAAAAGCGGGCAATGTTGCTGCCATTGTGCAGTTCCATCCATCTCTCGCACAACGCCAGACGCTTTTTGAAGCGCTTCGATTAGAACCGATTTTCTGGTTGATTGTAATAGCCGCTGGCTTTGCCGGGGTCACATTAGGGCAGAAAATCCGCCCAGGCCACAAATATCAGGAAATCAAAGAAGAAGATAAATTGAATTTTAATAAGCACTTAAGGCCGATAATCGCTTTGGCCGTTTCAGTGTTAATAGCTCAATTCTGCATTAGTTTACTTGCTCAGGATGTCATATTGTCCGATAACAGATTAAATTCGGTTGTGGCTCAGCCAGCTATCGGACAGATAGTATTCGCAGTATTTGTTTCGTTTGGTGTTGCAGCCTTCGCAGCGAAAAGATACCTCAACGTCAATTATATATGGCCCATTATTGGTAGTTCTTTGATAACTGCTTTTTCAGTAATGATTTATGCCAAGTCAAGCCAGTTGAGTCATCTTGTTGAACTCTGGCCTGCGGTTTTTTTCTCTAATGCGGTTGTTTCGATATTACCTATACAGATGGTTACCTTTGGCACATTAGGCTCGATTTGGGGTTATTGGATGGCTGTTCGTTATCAATATTGGCGGGAGCACGAGTCATAATAGCTGAATCGGACTAGCTCCGGAAATTTGAAATATCTTTTTTCACGCCTTTTTATTTATATAAGTCATTTCATTCCATGTGCTTATATGTACAAAGTCTTATAATCAGACCTCATGGATCAGACAAAAACAAAAATCGTTGTTTTCGACCTTAAAATTAGCCGAAATATAGTTTGTTGATATTTTTGCTAAGACGATGTTTTTTAAAAACGCGGTTTTGGGAAAAGGAATATTTCGTAAAATAAAGGTTGAACAACGAGCCGGAGTTTTTCGTAATATATTAAAGCAAAGCCAGCCGGCAAAAGGAGTTAGCAATGTTGGTTCTAAGCAGACAAAGAGATGAATCGATTATGATCGGCGATGATGTTGAAATTATTATCGTTGATGTCCGAGGTGATAAGGTACGATTAGGTATCACAGCACCGAAGAGCATACCGGTTCATCGAAGAGAAATTTACGACGCGATCCAACGCGAAAAAAACGAGAAAAAGGAAGCTCAGGAACCTAAAGATAAGAAATCCAAGTCTGAGCCCCCCAAAGAATCCGAAGAATCGTAGTAAACACAGCGAAATCATAGCCAGGATTTTCGCGCATCCTGTCACTTCGTTCTGAACTATATAAACTTCTAATTTTTACCACTTTTTTCCTCTGTATTTTCTAAACATTTCATTTCGTTCGGAAGAAATATTTGAATAATCAAGCAGATCTCCTGATTGATAACTGCTTGACAATCATTCAATTAGAAGATAATAATACCATCAGTCGACCATACGAAAGCACGCTTGCTGTAAGGGAGTACTTGCTAAGAGTAAACTAAGAAATACATTTGTCATATTTTTTTAGCTCGGTTAACGCTACTTTTTTACTTACACTTAATTGTTATCGAACTATCGAAAGAATATGGTGTGGCTATATTGAAAAAACAACTTGGTTTGGTCGATGTATTTTCCATCGCAGCCGGTGCAATGATTAGTTCAGGTCTGTTTATTTTGCCGGCGATTGCTTTCTCAAAAGCAGGTCCCGCGGTTATATTGTCCTATGTTATCGCTTCGATTTTGATTCTTCCGAGTGTTTTAAGCAAAGCTGAATTGGCGACAGCAATGCCTCGGGCCGGTGGTACATATTTCTTTATCGAACGAAGTTTCGGTTCCCTATTTGGTTTGTTCAGCGGTTTTGCCGGCTGGTTTTCACTGGCCTTGAAAAGTGCCTTCGCTGTTGTGGGTATGGCGGTTATTATCGAAGTTGTTCTGCAAATGATTCTCGCGACGCAATTAAGCGAATGGCACCTAAAAGCGATAAGCGTTATTTGTTGTTTGGGTTTTGTGATCCTGAACATCGTCAGTGTCAAACACACAAGCAGAGTTCAAATCTTCCTTGTTGTTATCCTGCTTTTGATACTTTGCCTTTTCGTTCTTCTTGGCGCCGGCTCTGTTAAGGCAGCCAGGTATGCAGGATTTCTGCAAAAGGGCTGGCTCAAAGTGTTTTCAACCGCCGGTCTTGTTTTTGTCAGTTATGGTGGCCTGACTAAAGTTGCCAGCATCGGAGAGGAAGTCAAGCATCCCGGCAGGAATCTGCCGTTGGGGATGATATTGGCCTGGCTTGTTGTCACAGCCTTCTATATTAGTGTAGTCGTAATCACGGTTGGAGTTCTCGATAAACAGGAACTCGTAAAAGTTATAGATGGTCAGGAAGTGGCTGCCAGTTATACGCCGATATCGCTGGCGGCAGGAAAGTTTATAGGAGTACCGGGATTTGTGCTCTTGGCACTGGCTGCAATAGCTGCTTTTGTGACGACGGCCAACGGCGGCATACTTGCTGCATCAAGGTCCCCGATGGCGATGAGCAGGGACAGGCTGCTGCCGCCCGTTCTGGCTCAGGTAAATTCCCGGTTTGCAACACCTCACCTCAGTGTTTTACTTACGGGCGGATTCATGATTGTGGCTATTGTTTTTCTTGATATGGAATCGCTTGTCAAGACCGCCTCGACCTTGATGATAATACTTTTTATCCTCGTAAACGCCAGCGTAATTATAATGCGCGAGAGCAGGATACAAAGCTATCGTCCGAAGTTCCGCTCGCCTTTGTATCCCTACGTCCATATTTTCGCCATCCTTATTTACGGTTTTCTCATTATCGACATGGGAAAAATTCCGCTGCTTATTACCGCGGGCTTCGTTGTGTTGAGCGTTCTCTGGTATTACCTCTATGTATCCAAGCGTGTCAGCCGTGCCTCGGCGGCAATGCATATTGTCGAACGTGTCACCGCCAAGGACCTCAAAACCGTGACACTTGAGAATGAGCTTCGGGATATTTTGCTCGAGCGCGACGAGATTATCGAGGACAGGTTCGACCAGTTGATAAAAGGATGTGAAATTCTGGATATCGAGGGCAGAAAAACAGCCGAAGAGGTCTTTCGCACCGTCTCTGAAATACTGGAGAAGAGACTGGATGTAAACGAATATGTCCTTTTCGAGAAATTTCTCCATCGTGAGGCAGAAGGCGGGACCGTTGTCCAGCCGGGCTTTGCAATTCCCCACATTGTGGTCGAAGGTGATAAAAAATTTGATGTATTGCTTGTCCGGGCTCGTGATGGTATTGATTTTTCGCAGGCTCCGGATCCGGTTCGTATCATGTTCGTTTTGGCAGGCAGCAAGGACGAAAGAAACTATCACCTGCGAGCGCTGATGGCAATAGCACAGATTGCTCAGGAAAAACAATTCGAAGATCGCTGGCTGGCGGCAAGAGACATCGAGGCGATACGAAATCTAATCCTGCTTTCAACGCGAAAAAGAGATACGAATGTATGAACGGAATTTAGATTAAAATACGCCACATGAAAATCGCCAGCTTTAATGTCAATTCATTGCGTGCTCGGCTGCCTATCGTGCTTCGGTGGCTCAGTGAACATCAGCCTGATATATTATGTGTTCAGGAAACCAAGGTTCAGGATGGAGATTTCCCGTCGGAGGCGTTCGTTGATACCGGATATAATTATGTGTTCAAAGGCCAGAAAAGCTACAATGGAGTTGCGATTTTTAGCAGGGGACAAATTGAAAAAGTCCGGTATGGTTTCGACGATGAGCCGAAAGATGAGCCCCGCTTGATTAAGGCGGAAATCAACGGAATTATCATCGTCAATACTTATGTTCCCCAGGGATATTTGCCAGACTCTCAAAAATTCGATTACAAGCTGAGCTGGTTTGAACGATTGCTTGATTTTTTCGAGCGGCACTTCGAGCCGACCGACCCGATAGTCTGGGTAGGGGACTTGAACATAGCTCCTGAGCCGATAGATGTCTATGACCCAGTGACATTATTGGGGCATGTCTGTTTTCATCCGGATGTCCATGAAGCTTTGAGAAAAGTTATGAACTGGGGATTTGTGGATGTCTTTAGAATGCACTGTAAAGAACCCGGCCAATATTCATTCTGGGACTATCGAATGAGAAATGCTTTTAAGAGCAATCGCGGCTGGCGATTAGACCACATCATGGCTACGCAACCTCTGGCTAATCAAAGTACCGCCTGTTATATAGACAAAGATCCCCGTCTTGCAGAACGCCCAAGTGACCATACACCTGTTGTCGCCATGTTCGACCGGCAAATAAAATCGGGGAGCCGGTAATCGGACCTCCGGAACTTTTTAAATTTTGTATGAATTTTCCGTTGAAATGTGGTAAGTGGTTACTAAAATGGTGAAGTTATTGATACGGAAGTCACGCAGTTTTTGTAAAAGGGAGACCATCGATGAAACAGACAATTTTTACAATTGTTCTTTGTATTGCAGTGGTATTGTTTGCCGGTTGTACAACTACCATCTCCGGGAAATATCAAAATATTCCCGTCACGTCGGAGCCTAACGGAGCAACAGTTACAGCCGGCACAGGTGATTCAATTACTACGCCGGGCAGTTTTAGTTTACTCCGGAATCAGGACCATACATTAGTTGCCGAGTCTCCGGGCTATGAACCTATAGAAAAGCAGTTAATACATCAAAGAGAGGAATGGTTCTGGTATGAGCTTGTACCCAAGAAAGTACATTTCAAGTTTATATGGCTTGAACCAGCGGAGGCCGAAGCAGCCGAGATAGCTGATGCGAATGCTCCGGGAAAAGTAATCGTAGGATATCGAGTCAGAGAAGAAGAAACGGGCAAATTTATAAAAGTTCCGGTCTATGGAGATGAGCCAAATAAAGCTTCGCCTGTTGTACAACCTTCATTGGAACAGGAAGGATTTACTGCTTACGATGCGGGATTGCAAAGACACGCATGGGAAATAGGTGGGGAAATGTATCATTTCAGATATAAAGAGGCGGGTGTTATGGAGGATAACGGTGTCTTTTATGGAACAGTCGTCGGCTATACATACCGTGGTTGGGTACCTGCTTCACCGGAGGAATCTTTAGCGGAAGATAAGGGGTTATTACGGTGGGAAGGCAGATATGCTTGCGGCCAGGTGGATTATGATGGTGCATTGACGGGCGGGACACCATATACTATAGATAATATTGATGACTATGTCTTTGAGACAAGACTGCTGCTTGGTATAGAAGAATTATATAGGGATTGGTTGGCTTCATTATATATGGGGGTGGGATACCGGTATCTCAATGACGACACTTCCTTCGATCCGGCTGGCTACGAAAGAGAATCCAATTATCTGTACATCCCATTGGGATATCAGCTCGATGGCAGCTTCCGGGACGGCTGGGCCTGGGGGGGTGGAATCGAGGCGGACATCCTGGTCTGGGGCAAACAAAGAAGTCATCTTAAAGACGTAAGCGTAGCTTATAGGAATGTTGATAATGACCAGCACAAGGGATATGGTTTACGAGCATCCGTCAGGTTGCGAAATAGAAGCAATATTGGAATTATTCTTATCGAGCCTTTCATCCGATATTGGGATATCGAAGATTCAGATATCTCGTACGCTGGTGGGGGTATTTATGGAATGGAGCCTGCGAACAAGACAACAGAGTTCGGCTTCCAGCTTGTTTGGAGATTCTAACGAGCTTAGTAATGAAGATAAGGTTTAATAAGCTCAGGTAATAAATACCTGGATTGTGTTATAATTAATCTGACACACAAATTTATTGAACACTATCGTCCCTGCCGGGCGAGCCGCCAAAAATGTCACTTGGACGCCAGGCGTTCTTGCTGTCCCAGCTCTGTATATCCGGATTCGCCGGGTCTCTGATGGTTAAAGAAAGACCCTGCCCATCAGTACCGTCATACCAGCCGTCCTTGTATTTAAAATCCAGAATAGTTCGGCTGATGGCATCTTCCAACCGAATTCGCTCACCGTTGTTAGCAAGTTGGCCGGTGTATTGACCGGCTATGTTAATATCTGTGGAGTATCGCGTTTCGAATGCATTGCGGTCCTGGACTACAACGACATATTCTCCGGGGGCAAGTTCGACGCTCGGAAATGTAAAATCGATTCCGTTTGTAAAACGCACCAGATTCAAATTGATTGTTTCTGCTCCAATGTTTGTTAATTCAATGAATTCTTCGTTCGGGTCATCCTGTCCGGCGGGACTTTGTGGGTGATACATAATCTCTGTGATGCGCAAATTATCCGCTACCGGTCCTACGGCAAAAATCGCCTCAT
>CAZMWN010000189.1:0-7194 GCA_964569935.1 uncultured Pirellulales bacterium | reverse complement strand
GCAGGTGATTCGACAATGACTAATGCTTTTTTGGAGCTTGATTTCGCCATATTATAGTCAAAGTTATGTTATCAGTGTATTTTCACTGGTTTTATCCAATGCTTATTAATACAGGGAGGATAAAACATTTGTTCACGAACCAGTTATCGGCGATTTCACCAATAATGTTTAGAAATGTACAAATATGGTTGCTCTGCAGGTACTATTGCCTTTTGAAACTTTTCTATGGATTGGAACTCGGTGTGTATAAAAGCGTCCCCCAAGCGGCTCTCTGTATATTATGCAAGTCAATATTGCCCGGCTGAATATTGCCGGAGCTGCTATACCCCGATACCTCTAATGTCCTGCTGTCCTTCCATTTCCAAAACTCACTGTGTCCGTCCGCAAAAGAAAAAGTTGTTCCCTTATTATGCAGCTTCGGCGGTGGATCGTTCCAACCTTCTACCGTACAACTAATCCCCCAGGATCCCGGGGTTGGGGGGCTTTCGTCGAGAAAGACGATTCGTTCGGCCTGTCTTTTTATATCATTAATATTCTTCATACAAAGCTTTTCATTTCCCGAGCCGTTGCGTCCGGCGTAGCCGTTCATCGAATCGACTATGGAGTATGTCATACCATATCGCTTGGGAGCATTCGAGCATCTGAAAAGTTCTACGTTTTTACAGTATGGGAAAAGCTGCCCTTCTCTGATGGCTTGATACCAGTCTTCCATAGTGCTATCCTCGACACCGGCATCGGGCCAGTGAACCCACCAGTCAGGTGTTGAAGTAGCATAATTTACATCAGATCCCGGAATCTTTCCGTCATAGTCTTCTGAGTACAGAATCCAACCTAATGTTAACTGCTTCAAATTGCTCAAACAAACAGCACGCTTGCCCTGCTCTCTGGCTATATTTAGAGCCGGCATCAATATTGCCATTAATAATGCAATAATTGCAATTACAACCAGAAGCTCTATTAACGTGAATGCCTTTCGATTATACATAATAGGAAATACTCTCTTAAAACAAATTTAACTTTCTACTTATTATATGCTTAAAACTGCGTTTTTGTTCTACTATTTCTGCATTTCACTTTTATGCAGATATCAGTTACGACTAATTTTTTAGCTTCTTAAATACGCCTCAGATGCAAAATTATTGCCCACAAGCCATTATCATTTGCTATACCATTATAATTCATTATGATAAGAAAAGACAGGATAATTTCATAAAAATTTGGACGCGTTGGCATTGTTACCTACCCCCCTGCCGCTTTGCCTCTAAAAGCTTTCCCAGCAGAGGTTTAAGTTCTTGAATAGCGTTTCCACGATGTGAGATTGCGTTTTTCTCTTCAGCAGTTAATTGGGCGACGGTTTTGTTCAAAGCCGGCACGAAAAAAATCGGATCATAACCAAAGCCGTTCTTCCCTATTTCTTTATTGGCGATAAAGCCTTCCATTATTCCCTGGGTTTCTATGAGTATTTTATCCGGGCTTGCCAGGCAAAGACTGCAGACAAATCTTGCAGAACGTTTTTTAGTAGGGACACCCTTGAGAAGTTCCAGAACCTTTGCGATATTTCGATGATCGATTAATGTTCTATCGTTGCCTTTGAGTTTCGGGCCGGAAAACCGTGCAGAATTTACTCCAGGAGCTCCATATAGTGCATCGATGACCAGTCCGGAATCATCAGCAATAGTCCATAAACCAGTCGCTTTTGCATAGCCTGTAGCCTTCTTACGAGCGTTTTCGGCGAAAGTATTACCATCTTCTTTAATTTCATCGAGGTCCTTGAAGTAATCAAGACTAATCCACTTGACCGCCCTGCCGAGAAGAGCTGTCAATTCATTTATTTTACCAGGATTTGTTGTGGCAACTAAGATATGCTTGGTATTATCGGACATATGCCTCTGGAACGATTTTTTTGATAAACCATCCGTAATCATTCTGTTAATTGTAAATATCAATAGTATCGTAAGATTCCGGATTATTAATCCTGATATGCTAACTAATTATTATGCTGACTACAATGATATAGTATTAATGTTTAATAAAAGTGAAGTAAGTATTTGGTATTGGAAGTCTTAGTAATTCATCTATCATTAGTAACCTTGTCCCATACAAAAAATGCATATCTTAAAATAATGAGAGTACTACAAAAGATCAGATTGTTAATTGGATTAATAAGTATGATATAATACCAACTAATATTAATGTATTTTATGTTTATTATTTGTTGTGAGATCTTTTTTTGACGCATCGTTATCTTTTTTTATTCAATACAATCTTTCTAGAATTTTCGTTAAATTGAGTAATACTGATTGTTTTTTGGATTTTTTAAATTGTCCTATGGTTTAGATAATATTGTTTGATAGGGAAAGTGTTATCGCCCTGCCGGCTGGATTAACTCTTTTTTCTGGCCAAATGCAGCCCTAAAATTCCAATTCTTTGGATGATATATAATAGCCTGTTAACACTTCTGGCCTGCCTCTTCTCTTCTTTTGTTTTGCAATGTTTCACGTGAAACAGTATCCCATTTAGCTGTTACAATTTGAAATAAAAAAGAAGATTTCCGTTTAGCTGAGATTTTGCGATCTGTGTTATGTAATGAATCAAATTTTGGATAAAGTCAAAAATGAATGCTGTTTCAACTTTGTTTGGTTAATGTGGGCAGTGTTTCAATCTGAGCCATCTGTGTATAATGTAAGTTTTAGGAAGTTATTGTTTATCTGTTTCGATTGTGTTCGTTAAGTATTTTGGACCAGATTTATATGAAATATAACCTCTATTCATAATTAATCACCTATGAGATTGAAGACAAATTGGTCCATATTCTGATTTCAAATGAGAAATATATTCCTGTTAAATATGCTTATTTATGTTTTATTCCTGTTTCACGTGAAACATTTTCACAAAAAAACATATTTTTATACTCGCAAAGTTATAGAAAAATCATTAGAAAATCCGAAATATTATTAGAGTTTATTAATACATTTAAGCCTTTTGAAATAGAAGAACTGTATTTTTTCACATTTAGAAAATAGTTAGTCTGTGAAGGAGCATTTACATGACCATAACAAAAAAAGAAAAACCAAAGCATCTTGGAAGGGGGTTGGATTCGCTTATTAGTCCTATAATAACGAGCGAAATAACTCCGGATAGGATGTTATCGGACGGAGCAATGGATTCTAACTTCCCTTTAGATAAAGAGTTAAGGGATTCGCTGCGGGATATAAAACTTGAGGATATCTCTCCAAATCCATACCAGGCGCGTATTGTATGGGATGAGCAGGAATTGACTGGTCTGGCTGAGTCTATACAGACAAATGGTGTGATTCAGCCTATTATAGTTCGTCCTTTCTCGGATGGTTATCAGCTCATAGCAGGAGAGCGCCGATTGCGTGCCGCACAAATGGTTTCATTGGAGACGATACCTGCCCTGGTTCGCCGGGCAAGCGAAGAGCAATTATATGAATGGTCGCTTATTGAGAACATACACCGAGTAGACCTTAATCCTATCGAGCGAGCAAAGGCCTATCGTGATTACTTGAACGCTTTCTCTATAACTCAGACTGAAGCAGCAAAAAGACTCGGGGAGGATCGCTCAGTTGTAGCTAACTACTTACGAATACTTGACTTACCTCAAGATATCAAACAAATGTTAGCTGAGACTAAGCTAAGTATGGGCCATGCACGTGCAATACTAGCGCTTCCGACAGATGAACTTCGAAGAAAGCTTGCAAATAGGGCAATGGCAGGGCGGCTCAGTGTCCGTGAAGTTGAAAGAATGGTACGAATGTATCTTGCTGGTACAAATCGTAAAAAGATAACTGTTCGCTCTAAGTCACATCATATACAGGACTTGGAAAGGAAACTCAGCAGCCAGCTTGGTACGAAAGTGAGGATTGAAACCCGGAAAAATGGACAAAGAGGAAAGATTATTATTGAATTCTATTCTTTGAATGAATTCGATGGTATTACCGAAAGACTGGGGTTGGTTTGTGAGGAGGAAGTCTAAAAAACTCGGCATGGATTGTTGTCCATATATTTTGCAGTTAATAAATAAGTAAATTTTGTGTATAATTGAGTTCATGTACGAAAACGTATATGATCAAAGTGACCATCTAAAGCCACCGAGGATATCTTTGTAGAATTTAAATAATTTGGGAGGATACATTGTGAACCGTGTTCTTGTTTATATATTCATATTTATCGTAATCGTCTTTATAAGCATTGTTCCTGCATTTGGAAGAGAAAGAGGAACTGATTCCGCGATGTCACTCCACCAGGCAATCATCAACGGTGACGTTAATGAGGTCAAGTCTATTCTTTCAAGCGGCGTAGATATTAACGTTAAAAACAGGCAGGGTTGGACACCATTGCACACCGCAGTAGATAAACAACAGAAAGATATTGTTCAACTATTACTCGATAAGAACGCTAATGTCAATCTGACCGATAATAATGGCGAAACCTCCATCAATTTCGCCGTGAAGTCTGGTCAAAAAGATATCGTGGAAACGCTAATTGCGAAAGGAGCTGATCTAAACATTACTAATGCGCGGTTTGAGAACGCCTTGTCGTTAGCGAAAAAGGGAGGGCATACAGAAATTGCCGAACTTCTGGTCAAGCATGGTGCGAAAGAACCAAACCTGGAAATGGAAATGGATAGGAATAGATTTATTAGTGAACGTCGCGCAATGGAAAGAACAGGACCCTCTGGAAATGGAATTCAGCGTCAAATGGGACAAATGCAGGCACAACAGGAACCTGAAATAGATATACTTGCCGACCCAAACGAGATTAGAGCCAACATAAAAAAGTTTGAAGGCCTGGATAAGTCAATTGAGGAAGTGACTGGTAAAAGCCGAATTGGATTGCGTCATTGGCAGCGGATACAAACTGATAACAGAAATAGTCTTGTTAGAGTCGTTCTAAGGCAATTCAACGGAGAAGTAGAATTTATACACAATGTGGCCCTGGAAGAAAAAGCGAAGAAAACCGCCGATGCTACCGATTCTTTGCTGACACAAAGAAAGGAAAGAACTGTAAAGATTCTAAGAGAAATCACGGCACAGATTAAAGAACAGGGGCAGACCCGTTCCGAAGATCGTGGTCGAAGCCGTTCGTCAACCAGAGGCTCGAGAGGAACGAGTTCTCAGGATAGCCGTCGTACAGGGCGATACAGTTCAAGAACGACACAGGCACCAAGTGGTAGGGGAAGTAATGCATCCGCTGACGAAGATGAGCAGGCAGAACAGTTAGATATGGAAACTCAAAACGAAATAGATCTTTGGTTGGGAGCCGATGCTCAGGATTATGACGGCAAATTGAGTTTAGCCAATTCAGTACAGGAGCAGACTTTGGCAGAATATTATTCTGTAAGAAAAGTTGCAGAAGAAGAGAAGGCTCAAAAGACTATTGCGACAATTGATGGTTTGCTGTTGGCCAGGCAAGAGCGGTTGGATGAATTGGCAAAATATGTGGAAGAGGAAAAGCAGAAGCTTGAAGAAGAGCAGGATCAGCCTGGCCGATCCCGAGCTGGGCAAAGGGATACTGCGGGACAAGAGAACCAGACCGGGACAAGGAGGAGAAGGCGTTAGATAATAATGACAGGCAAGTTATCTGATCAAGTCGCAATAGTCACAGGTGCAAGCAGGGGGATTGGTAGAGCGATTAGCATTGCATTAGCACAGGAGACTGCAACGGTTGTCTTAACCGCACGCTCATTGCCGAAGCTTCAGGAAACAGCAGAACTTGTACAACAGGTCGGTGGAAGAGCGGAAATTATCGTTGCCGACCTTCTTCAAGAAGAATCCATAATAAATCTGGTTAAGATAGTTGGTGAAAAGTTCGGCCGGTTGGATATACTGGTCAATAACGCCGGCATCACACATTCGTCAAAGCTTGAAGATACCAAGACAGAGGATTGGCAGCACTGCCTGCAGGTGAATGCCACCGCACCGTTTATACTTTGCCGTCAGGCTTTGCCGTTGCTAAGAAAATCGGCAACGTCCTATATTATCAATATTTCTTCAGTAGTTGGGGTCAAAGGTTATCCACTTCAAAGTGCCTATACAGCCTCGAAGCATGCCGTTCGAGGGATGACAATATCACTGGCTGAGGAGCTCAACGGCACGAACGTTCGTGTGCATTTGATTTGTCCCGGCGGTGTGGATACAGAGTTAATTCCGCAGGTTCGACCGGATTTAAGAAGTGAAGACCTGATGCGGCCGGAGGAAATAGCCGAGCTGGTTCTTTACCTTGTCACACATAAGGGCAAAGCCATTATCGATGAGCTGCATGTTCGCAGGTCAACTTCAAAACCATGGTTTTAAGAAGTTTTTTGGTCCTGGGGGGATAGTATTTGGTACATAGAAGGAAAAATTATGCGGTTTGTTTGTCAACGGGTTCGTGAAGCGGAGGTTAAAGTCAATGACCAATCTGTTGGTCGAATCGGCAAAGGACTGCTTGTTTATCTTAGTGTCGGTAACGGCGATACCGAAAATAATGCTCAGTTTGTGGCGGATAAGCTTGTGAATTTGCGTATCTTTGCCGATGAGGCGGGTAAGATGAATCGAAGCGTATTAGACATCGGGGGTCATATTTTACTTGTCAGCAATTTTACACTTCACGGCGACTGCCGCAAAGGCCGTCGGCCCGGTTTTGACGCCGCCGCTGAGCCGGTGTTGGCACAACAGCTTTACGAAAAAGTAGCCACTCTTGTAGCTCGGCAGGGCGTTAAGGTCGAAAAAGGCATTTTCGGAGAATACATGCACGTTTCCAGCATTAACGACGGCCCGGTTACCTTCCTGCTTGATAGTTCAAAATTATTCTAATCTTTAAACAACCGCTACCACAGCCATAGGTTATAAATATCGCTTGACGAATTGGCTTTGCATTCATAGACTCTTTAGCTTGTTTCATTGTTGTTTTCAGGAGTTATGTAGTGGAAAAAGCTATTGCAAAAGCTGGTGCGTTGATTGAGGCGATGGAGTATATCCGGCAGTTCTGCGGGCGAATCGTGGTTGTCAAGCTCGGCGGGAGCATACTCGACGATACGGCTCTGCAAAAGAAACTGCTGACCGACATTGCTTTTATGGCAACCGTCGGGATGCGACCGATCATTGTCCACGGTGGTGGTAAAGCCATCACAAGAGCAATGAACGAGGCGGGTATTGAAGCTGAGTTTGTTAAGGGCAGACGATACACCGA
>CAZMWN010000188.1:1597-7204 GCA_964569935.1 uncultured Pirellulales bacterium | reverse complement strand
CCGGATCGGCCTTTCCGTCGGCGGCCGTGGAGTGCCGCTGGTCTTCATGCACGCGCTCCTGCTGAGTCGCCGCGCGTACCTGCGCATGCTCAGCCGGATCGCCGGTCTGGGGTTTCTGGTCGTCGCCGTGGACGCCGCCGGTCACGGAGACACGTGGCGGCTGCCCAAAGACCGTTGCAGCTTCAGCGATCGCGCCGACGCGGTGTTGCGCACGTTGGACGCCCTGGGCATCGGACAAGCGGTGTTCGCCGGTCATTCGATGGGTGGATATGTAATTATTGAGGCGGCAAAGCGTATGCCAGAGCGTGTGATAGGTTTGATTGGGATCGATACTTTTCATAATTTCGAGACCGAATATCCACGGGGTCAAATCGAGGAATTTGTTGATGGTTTTATGGAGAATTTTAAGGAAAATACGGACCAGTTCGTTCGGGATATGTTCCCGCCCGGTTCGGATCCCAACATAGTAGAAAGAGTCGCGGAGGATATGTCTTCGGCTCTGCCCTGGATTGGAATTAGTTCATTGCAGGAATATTTTAACTACGATGTTAAGGAGGCACTTAAAGAGGTTCGAGTGCCGATATATTGCATAAATTCCGACTTGCTTGCGACTAATGTTGAGGTTGGCCGACGTCACGCATCTTCTTTCGAAGTAAAACTTATGCCGGGGGTGGGCCATTTTATAATGATTGAAGATCCTGAAACATTTAACCAGCTTCTAACGGAAACAATTAATGAGCTCAGTCGATGATTCGAGAAAAACTTTATAAAGATGGAGTAAGGTCAAATGGAACAATACAAAATAGATTTCCAGTCGATTGAATGGGAGACACCTACGGCTGGCGTTAGGTTCAAAGCTTACGAACAAAGCGGCAGAAAACTGCGGTTAGCAGAATTTACTTCGGAATTCATTGAGCCTGATTGGTGCATAAAAGGACATATCGGATACGTTCTGGAAGGCCGAATGGAAATAAACTTCGATGGAAACGTAATTACGTTCGGTCCAGGTAACGGAATTTTCATTCCAGCCGGCATAAAACACAAACACATAGCCAAAGTTCTGACAGATAAGGTGACAGTAGTTCTGGTGGAAGATATCTAAACTTTCATGTACAAATAACAATGGTAGATTGGAGTAGCTCTATGAGTAAGAAATCTGAACAGGCGGTTGAGAGGTTTAATCAAGGTTTTAATTGCTCTCAGGCGGTTTTGAGCAGTTACAGCGAACAATTCGGCCTTGATTGTGACAGGGCGTTGAAGGTCGCCACGGGCTTCGGCGGCGGAATGCGAATGAGCGAAACATGCGGAGCGGTGACAGGTGCTTTTATGGTCCTCGGCTTGAAATACGGCAATACAACTGCAGAAGATAAAGAATCAAAAGCCAGGACATATAAAATGGTTGTGGAATTTATAAATAGATTCAAGGCTCGGAACGGCTCCGTTGTGTGCAGGGAATTGCTTGGTTGTGATGTAAGTAAACCGGAGGGAAACAAAGAAGCAGAAGATAAGGGCCTGTTTTCTTCGGTATGTCCCGGATTGGTACAAGATGCCGCCGAGATTCTCGAAGAAATTTTTAATGAGAACGACTAAAAGGATCAGAATATATGTTGAAGATATTGAATGTAGAAAATGGCAGAAATCTTGAGCAGGTGCGCATTCTTTGGTTTGAGTTTGCTGAACTTTTGAAGAGTCGTTTACATGAATACTTAGAACGATCTTCCTTTAAAGAGTACATGGAAAATTATGAGCATGAAGTAGCGAACCACTTGCCCGGCCGCTTCAGCCCGCCTACGGGATGTCTTTTGCTTGCTGAACACCAGGGCAAACCGGTCGGCTGTGTCGGGTTGATGGATTTAGGTGACGGCATTTGTGAGATGAGAAGGCTTTTTGTCATGCCCAAATTTCGTAGATTGGGCATCGGAAGTGCTCTCGCTAAAGCTATTATTGAGCGGGGCCGTGCTAAAAAGTATGCCGCGATGCGATTGAATACCAACAAAAAAATGACTGGGGCGGTTGAGCTGTATCGTTCTCTTGGATTTAAGGACATCGAACCTTATGAGCATTTCGATATAGATTGCATGTTTTTTCTGGAGTTAAAACTAATTTAAAAAATGCGCAGTCTGCCGTCTATTAGTCATTCGACAGTGATTGTGCGGGAGGATAAATTCGGCGAATTAGGACGTCGAATTCAAATGTAGAAATCGAAAATGAGTAATTAGCTATGGATTCACATTTTAAGAAGTATCACGGCTTGGGAAACGATTATCTTGTTATTGATCCGAACGTTCACGACATTAATATGACCCCGGATGCTGTTCGTCTGATTTGCGATAGGCACTTTGGTGTTGGGGCCGATGGTATTTTATACGGCCCAATACGAAGCGGGAATGATTTTAGTGTCAGAATTTTCAATCCAGACGGTAGCGAGGCTGAAAAGAGTGGCAACGGATTGAGAATATTCGCCAAATATCTTTTTGAGAATGGGTACGTTAAGAAAAAGAATTTCAGTATTGCAACCTTAGGCGGAATCGTTGAAGTGCAAATAAAAGATGACACTGCAAATCTGGTAAAAATCAATATGGGGACAATTTCTTTCCTTAGTACCGAGATACCGGTAAAAGGCAAAGAAAGGCAAGTGTTGAGTGAAGATCTTGAAATAAATGGAGAAAAGTATAAAGTGACATGTCTATCCATTGGTAATCCCCATTGTGTAATCCTAATGCAGGATATAAATGAACAAAAAGCCAGAGAATTAGGCCCTCTTGTTGAAAATCACGATATGTTTCCAAATCGAATTAATATGCAGCTCTTGAAAGTCGTGGATAGAGCAAATATCAAAATAATGATTTGGGAAAGGGGGGCGGGATATACATTGGCTTCCGGCAGCAGTGCATGCGCGGCGGCTGCGGCCGCTCACAAACTTGGGCTTGTTGATAACAGGCTGGTTGTGAAAATGCCGGGCGGCACACTGTTGGTGGAAATCGGACCGGATAAGCACGTCCATCTTACCGGCCCTGTCGAGTTCGTATTCGAAGGATTCTTTCATGCTGATTTGGTTGAAAAGCTCTTAATGTAACTGTGTCAGTAATTCGAGAAATGAAGGGATTTTTAGAACTCGAATTGGTTTTTGAATACGGTTTTGAAATCGTAAACATCGTTGAAATCGTCTATCGAATCGGCGGGTTGAGCGCTCATCCAATTGTTTTTAATCATAAGGTAAACAATTTCGCCGAAGTCCTGTGTTGTTTTAATCCCCCAGTTATTAAGAACAAGCATCGCCAACCTGCCCCATTTTTCGAGAGCAAGTTTTTTCAAACCCTCACATAGAGTCTGGCCGCTGACATGTTTAGGCTCGGTAGCGACCTTTTTTGCCGTATAGGTGAGCCCTTCGGAGACAAATCCGATTGCTCGGGCACAATACCGGCCATCTTCTTTGGCAATTTGTTCGAGATTCTTTTTCATTTACCAAACTTACCCAGTCTTTATAAAAATAAAAAAACGAAATTAATTAAATTGTCCAAAGGGAACTTCGTAATCCTTATATTAGCTATTCGGTATTTAGTATAGCATTATACATGTTTTTGTAAAGGATTATGTCTGCCGGGAAGAGTAAAACCATAAAAGTAACGATGTCTGTAATCTCCTTCCCGAGAATTTTTCCAGAAAAGTATGAGTAATTTTATCTTATGGCGCATATTATTTAATGAAAACCGATACTGGAAATAGGAAGCTTGAAAAAGTGCCGGAAAAGCTGGAACGACAATGCTGGACGAAATTCGCTCAGGGCGACGCCGAAGTATGGCGAGAGTTTCTCAGCCGAGAGATTCCAAGGATTTATGGTTTGTTTATGAAAAGCTGGCCGAATCCTTCGCTTGCCGAGGAGCTGATCCAGAAAACGATTTTCGATGCTGTGCGGGGACGCGGCAGTTATGATCCGGCCAGGGGCGGCCCTGAGGAATGGATTGTCGGTATCGCACGGAATAATATCCGTCTTGAACTGAGAAGACGTGCGTCTCGACCGAGTACTAATGGTGATATAAGCCGGTATTTTAACACTATTGATACTAAACTGCTGCCCGATGAAGTGCTGGAAAAACAAGAAACGGCGGGAATTGTCCGGTCGGCACTTGGAAAACTGGAGAGTAAGGAAGAAACTGTGCTTAGAGCAATGTATATAGAAAGTATGCCGGTCTGTGATATTGCCCGGCAGATGGAAATGTCGGAGAAAGCCGTTTACAGTCTGTTATATCGAGCTAAAATTTCCCTTCGTCAGGAACTAAAAAAGAAGATACTTCCGAATGAGTGGGGACAAGAATCATGAAAAGCCAAGATAAAGATTTTTCTGATTGCAATTCCGGTATACAATTGGAAAAGAATATCTCACGATTGGTAATGCTTGCCAACGATTCGGAGAAACCCGGTAGAGTGTTTACCGAGGCATTAATAGACAACGCTCTTGGTGAACTCGGGCGATCAGATGCAAGTGGCAAGCGAGAGCAAGCAGATACGATTGTGGCAATCAGTCAGTGGGAAAAGGCCGTTGCTATGATCGCTGTGGTTTGTAGTGCGGGTTTTGGTATTTTATTTACTGTTCTTGCAAATGTTAATTCGTTATTAACCGGGATAATCTTGATAGCAATGTTTTTTAACCGGCTCATATATTATGGAGGCCTTATATTATGAACGATCAGCGACCAGCCAGCGTAAGTGTGATTAATCCGATAACTCCAGCCATTGACAGAGTAAAGTTGATGCTTTTTAGACCTTTTGATTTGGGCAGATGGTTTATCATCGGCCTTTGTGCCTGGTTGGCCTCTCTGGGTTCGGGAGGTGGAGGGCCACAGGGCAATTTCTCCTTCGGAGACCGCTCGGATGCCCGGGAGGCTATTAATGAGACCAAGGAATTCGTCCTGGCAAACTTGTACTGGATTGTTCCCCTTGTTTTGTTTCTTGTAATATTTGGAATAGTTCTTTGGCTTGTCTTAACATGGTTGAGCAGCCGCGGTAAATTTATGTTCCTTTACTGCGTGGCACACAACAGGGCAGAAGTAAAAAATCCCTGGAAAAAATTTCGTGAACAGGCCAATAATCTGTTTGTGTTTCGAATTGTTCTAAGCCTCATCAGTTTCATTATAATAATCCTGCCGGTGGTCTTAATGATAGTGCTTATCGGCATAATGGTATCGGCTGGTGGGCCGTCTGTGGTACCGATAGTTGGTATAGTGTTTCTTGTTCTCTGCATTATTTGTGTTTCAATTTGCCTGGGGCTGATCGTAAAATTTACGATGGATTTCGTTGTGCCGATTATGTTCCTGCGAACAAAAAGCGTCAGAGCGGCCTGGCGGGAATTTCTGGAAATCCTCACGGTAAACAAGGCCCGTTTTCTGTTATATTTACTGCTTCAAATTGTGATTGGGATTGCTATTTCCGCGATTGTTTTGATGGGTATGTGCTTTACATGTTGTTGCCTGGCTTGTTTGTTAGCAATTCCGTTTGTTGGCACCGTTTTATTTTTACCGGTGCTTATCTTCAAGCGTGCATATTCGTTATATTATTTGAAACAATACGGGCCACGGTTCGATGTATTCAGCCTTGAAAATTCACAAC
>CAZMWN010000188.1:0-1587 GCA_964569935.1 uncultured Pirellulales bacterium | reverse complement strand
CACAACCTGTATTGCCCGGGAACTCTTATTGAGCCGGACTGCTATAATAATACTAAAGCCGGCGCTTAAATCTTTATCTTGAGGCTTGCCTCATGTCGTCCTGTCTTGTGCCGTAGTAGCTTGTCACGACATACTCGAACTTCTGCTGCGACCTTGGTTGCATATCAAGCGTGAACTTGATTGTATCCAAATCGACCTTCTCATAATCAGTGCTTGTTTTTAACTGCCAATATGGGTTCGGGAAGTTCCGCTTTATCTCGATTCTTACCTGAATATCGCGGGTGTTTCTTGCCTCGATTTCAAATGTACGAATTTCGTCCCAGCCGATGATATTGTCATCAGAATCAAATCTATAGTTGTCCGTTTTGAAATTCATTACCTTCGGTTCAACGACGACGTTGGCTACCGGGCCGAGATTGAGCTCAACTTCCTCGTTTACGGGAATATATTTGAACTCGGATTGGCCGGTATAGGACAGATGTCCCTGTTCGCCGATGCTCCGATAGACTTTTAGCAATCCTCCGGGAATGGGAGTTTCGCCGAGTTCATGTTCCTGGTCGTTCTTAAAGCTAAGGAAGCGAACCACGCGGGGGCCGTAACGCTCCTGCTCGTATTTGTAGAGATTGACAACCGGCACCGCATCCGCATCGAAGCTCAGCAGTCGCTTTGACCAGCCGTTGGGTATGGTTTCCGTACCTTCGATGGTGTAAAGGAAATATTCGCTCAAGCCTTCTTTTACAATTTCTTTCGATTCGGGAGCTTCTGCTGCCATCGCCATTACTTTTCTTAATCTTGGTTCCTCAACAAGACGGCCTACAGCCGGTCCACCCGGACGTCCCACTCCTGGTCTGCCGTATGGATACTCACGTCGGGCAAGTTCGGCGATTTCATCGAGGATATGGACCTTGCCGACAATGAGCCGTGTCTGGGCGTTTTCATAATCCTCGCCGCTGTTATTTGTAACGCGGACATAAGCCTGCAGCCGCATCGTTTCTTCATTTTCGGTGAGCGTTCCCATATAGAATGCCCGCCAGGACAGGCCGCTGGTCAGATAGGTGATCTCCACCGGCACTTTTCCCGAAACACCACTCTGTATTTTCCATAAGCCCAGGTTCCGCACCCTCGGCGGGTAAGTCAAATCGGCAATATCAATCATGTCGGCATTGGCTTTGGGCAGCATCTCAAGGCTGGTCGGATCAATCAGAGTGTTTTCCCAGGAAAATTGTAGGCTGTTTTTTCCTTCTTTGAGTGTCAATGCTCTGCTTTCGCGAACTAATGTCATATCCGCAGAGTTGTATATTGTAAGTTGAACCGTGTCCCGTGTGGGCAAAGTTACTAAGTCCACCTTGCCTTCTACGATACCAACGCACGCGATGATTATAAGAAAAGATGATATTATGCGTTTCATTTTTATGCTCCTTTATCTTGAAAAGTTTCAATTCATTATCTTCGAATTACTTGTGGTTGTGATCTGACACCCGGGCGGACGTTTCGTTGGTGGTAGTGCATCTTCAGTTCTCTTGTCGCCGGGCCCGATTCGGTGCGAGCCGGTAATGTTATCTCGAATTCAAGTATATTGGCGTCTTT
>CAZMWN010000187.1:0-7231 GCA_964569935.1 uncultured Pirellulales bacterium | reverse complement strand
CAGAACACCCGGCTTGAGAACATCGGCTATTAACAATATGGCGTCGGCACCGGCGGCGCGTGATTCATAAACCTGCCAGATGTCGATGATAAAATCTTTTCGCAAAATGGGCAAATCCACGGCCTGATGTATCTGGTCTATATATTCAAGCCGGCCCTGAAAATATTTTTCATCCGTTAAAACACTGATTGCATTAGCACCACATTTGGCGTAGGTTTTTGCAATTGAGACAGGATCGAAATCATCGCGTATAACACCAGCCGACGGCGAGGCCTTTTTAACCTCTGCGATAACATTAATACCACGGTTGCTCAGCCTGGTGACGGCTTTGTAAAAATTACGGCACTTAGGTAGAATACTAATTTGTTCTTTAAACTTCTCGAGACTCGTCCGTAATTTTCTCGATTGGACCTCAGCCCTTTTATCAGTGATTATCTTATCTAATATATTTGACAAGGTCATTACCCCGCTATTTTAACATAGCCTATGCGAAGCTCGTTGAGAGTATTGCCCAGAACCTGCTCTTCCTCTTTGGTTAAATTTCCCTTTGTTTTTTCCTCAAGAGTCTCAAGCATATCAATATTATACTTCGCAAGCGCCAAGTCGGGCTCTCTTTCTTCCTGACCCTTTATCTTCAGCAGACCCAAAGCAAACAGTGCCTGCGTTGTCAGCATGCTGACAAGGGCAGCAAAATTTCCCTGTGGCAAGGGGCCGGGAGTTTCGCCTTGATCCTTGACTTTTTCCTTCTCAGCTTCTTCCTGCGCAGCTAAAATTTCTTTTTCCTTTTTAGCTTCCTGTTTCCAGTCTTCATCAACTATGATCTTTTTTTCTTTCTTTTTTTCTTCTTTTACCATAATTAACAGGCTCCATTAATTTTTTTAAACTGTTTGACTAATTTGGTCTGCGATATTTTTTCATACTTCTATCGATATCGCGTTTTTGGTCGCGGTCGGTGATTGTCTGTCTTTTATCGTATTGCCTTTTACCCTTGGCCAGAGCTAATTCTATTTTTGCCAGACCCCTGTCATTAAAATAAATCCGCAATGGCACAAGGGTAAAGCCTCGCTGTTCGAGCTTTGTTCTTATCCTGTGGATTTCGGTCTTGTGTAAAAGCAGTTTTCTTTTTCTGGCTGGCTCATGCTGACGACTTCCTGCCTGTTGATACTGGGCTATACTGGCACCAACCAGCCAGCATTGTTCATCTTGTATCCTTGCATATGAACCGCTCAGGTCAGCAGCTCCATCACGCAGCGATTTGACCTCAGAGCCCGCTAATGAAAGGCCGGCCTCGATTTTATCAATAAACTCGAAGTTCCTGTAAGCTTTCTTATTAACTGCTACAGATCCCTTTTTGTCTTTGCTCTTGTGAAATTTCGCTACCATTGGCAATATGATAGTCATAAAAGTATGATTTTGCAAGAATCGGGCAAAGATGAATATACTATATTGGGCACGAACTAAAACGGCACTTTATTATAATAAGAAAGCGGCCTTATGCAGTTGTGCATAAGGCCGCTTGAAAACCAATGAAAGAATTACATCTTCACGCGATCCGGCTATCAGCCACTAATGCGCTTCTATCAGAAGAAACGGCCGATTGCATCAATAATCACGTACGATGACTGCATCTTCACCGACCATATACTGGTCTGAATTTGCAATCTTCACATTATAAACCTTACCAACATAAGGCAACGCTCTGACTGTGACGCTCTTGATACCGACGGTGCCGTTCATTGTTTTCAGTATAAGACCGCTTTTGAGGTTTTGTGCGTTTACCCACTGTCCGGATTCGAGCATGAACAGGTGTGACTCAACAACGCTGATGCGATTTCCATTATCAAGCACTATATCACGACATTCGAATGTTCCTACATGCTCTTCGAGTTTTTCAACTGTAGTTAAGGCAAGTGTGTTAATCATTTGCCCTGTATTGACCATGGAAATTTCGACTGGTGTTTCATTAACCCAAACAGGTGTACCAGCAAGGAAACATGCCCTGCCTTTCGGCGGTCCTGAACCTCCGGTTGTAAAGTCATTTACAAGGTATGAATCCTCTCGGCTTGAAGGCTCAGTATTTGCTGCCGGCATAACACCCAGTGAGGCGTTTGCATTAGATGTACTACCCCAGTACGTGTAGATGTTGTCATCATTAATTCCACAAGCAGGAGTTTTCTCCTGGCTCACATGAATATCCAAAAACAGCACATTTTGTGAGTCCCCCTGGTGCGACGGTGAATTGCCGTAACTTACTTCCTCTCTGCTTCCGGTAGGTAGGTATATTCCCGGGAATTCTTTAGCCTCGCCTGAAGAAGATGCAATCCAGGGATTCCTGTCGGCGGCCACCGCTAAACCCGGCTCACTCGATGTAGTCAAGGCATAAAGACCGAACGGCATATGATAGGCGTAGCTGCAATGATTACCTGTATTATCAGTTTCACTCGGAGACGAGCCGAAATCCCAAAATTGAGTGATTTGCCAATCGGTCATACTTCCGATATCAGGATCATCGACAGGATTAAATTCTGTGACTCCGGAATCACTCTTACAGACAAATGATTTAGGTGTAACCTCGGTATACTTGACCAAAAGATAGAAGCAGGATGTAATGGTTGCAAAGCCGCCGGTGCCGTCAGAAGCTATTTGAAAGGCATCACTTCGCCGAATAGCCTTCCAATTAGCTATTTTATTAGACCAGGTACTATCCCTGCTCCCTGCGCGTGGGAACTCATCGTCGTAATCGTTTGCATAGAGCATCATTGCTTTGCCGATACCGGACAGGTTGGTCCCGCAGACCATTCTAAATGCGATCTGCCTGACCTTGGCCAGTGCGGGCATCAAAATGCCCATCAGCAGAGCGATGATCGCAATTACGACCAACAACTCAACTAATGTAAAACCTTTCTTTTTCATATTTTTACTCCTTCAATAATTTGAGATTCGCAAGATCGGCTCGTTTTAAAGCACTTTTTGGTTTAAATTTTATAAAAATGCCTAACGTAACATGGATATAAACGTAAGACACACAACACTCTTTCTGCAAATCTCCACAAAAATCATTTCTTTATCGCTTAATAACGGCCGATAACATTCAGTAAAACCGGTTAATGCCAACATCATTTTCATTACATCCCCCAAATAGCTTTACCATGCTAACAATTCAATAGCATACACTTACAAAAAGCATTTTTTTCCCGGCAGGTGGGTTTAAGATATGAAATCGGGACTAAAATATGATGACATTAGAAATTATAATAACAAATATTTATTAAACCTACCTGTATTTATATAAAAATTAGCACAAAATCATATTATTGTCAATCAAATTTCGTCGAATTAACCTAAGTTTCTTGAAAATATTTACAAATTGCTTAATATTCTCATTTTTAAGCTTGGAATTACAGATATGAATATTGGAAAAAGTTACGAAGATACCCAAAAACTGCTCAAAAAACACAGGCAGAGCCATCTGTTAGCGTTCTGGGGCGAGTTAGATGACCTCCAAAGGCAGAATCTGCTCGAACAAATCCAGCAATTAGACTTTGCCAGAATTGACGAATGGTTAACGAAATTTCTCTTGAAATCCAATTCTATAGCAATAAATACCGAGCCGAGCCCGGTATGGTCTTACCGTCCTGAACCGGAGGATAAGGAGCAAGGGCAAAAGTATGCCGAAGCGATTAAATTAGGTAAAGAACTGATAAGCCAGGGCAGAGTGGCTGCTTTTGTTGTCGCAGGAGGTCAGGGAACTCGGCTTGGATTTGACGGACCAAAGGGGAATTTTCCCATCAGCCCTGTTGAAAACAAGACATTGTTTCAAATCTTCGCCGAGTCTATCGCAGCCGTTTCTGCAAGATATAGAACTGTCTGTCCCTGGTATATTATGACCAGCCCTTTGAATCACGAGCAGACCGTTGAGATATTTCGCTCAAATAACTATTACTCTTTGGGCAAAGAGAACATCTTCATTTTTCAGCAAGGCACATTGCCCAATTTTAGTGCTGACGGCAAAATCCTGCTTGCCGACAAAGCTACAATTGCCTGTTCGCCCGATGGTCATGGCGGCAGCCTTAAAGCTCTCTACCAAAACGGTGCCATCGAGGATATGAAAAGGCGCGGCATAGAATTTCTGAGTTATTGGCAGGTCGATAATCCCCTGATAAATATTTTCGACCCACTCTTTATCGGCCTGCACGTTCTCGATAAATCCGAGATGTCTTCAAAAACACTAATTAAAAACAATCCCAAAGAAAAGATAGGTAATTTCTGCCTGGTGGACGGCAAAGTTACAGTCATCGAGTACAGCGATTTGCCGGATGAACTGGCAAAGAAGAAAAAACCGGATGGCTCCTATGTCTTCGAACTCGGCAGTATTGCAATCCACATCATCAATCGCTCCTTCGTTGAAAAACTGAATACCGGAGGTTTTTCTTTGCCGCTGCATAAAGCTGTCAAAAAAATCCGGCACTTAGACAAGCACGGAAATAATATCGAATCTAAAGGTATAAAACTGGAGAGTTTTGTGTTCGATGCCCTGCCGCTTGCCTCGAACTCGATAATTCTACAGACGCTGCGCAGCGAGGAATTCGCCCCGACGAAAAACGCCACCGGCGTTGACAGCGCTGTAAGAACCAGGCAAATGATAGCCGAGCGGGCCGCCAATTGGCTCGAATCAGCAGGTGTAGCAGTTCCGAGAAAAACTGACGGCTCACCCGATTGCCTTCTTGAAATCGCCCCGACCTTCGCTCTTGAAAAAGACGACATAAAAGCAAAACTTAGTCAGATACCACCCATAAAATCCAAAGACAAAATATACCTCGAATAAACAATTGTCTCAACCAATCCGATATACGCTAAGCCTATATATAATCTAAAGAGACTCTACCTTCGTTATTGTTTTTCCTCATCAGACAACAGTTTCTCTGCTTCGGACAAGAATACCTGCGTTTGCCGGTCTTCGGCAAATTCTTCGTACTTATATAGACAAATGAGCGCCGTCATTGCTTTTATTGTCGTTATAACCAGTATAACTACTGCTATACCGGTTATAAGTCCTGTATGACGGCCTGACTAACAGAACATTAACAATGACAGCGCTCTTAGTGATAAACGTTCTTTTTCACATAACGTTTCTGTCACAGAGTCTCTAGTTTGTAAATTTTACGGTTATTGCTCTACACGCAACCTAATGTCATCGAGGAATAAAATTCCTTCGCCTCCGGTCGCGCCGGTTCTTTCAAGACCGATCACAAGCTGCATGACATTAGCCAGATTGATACCAAAGTCCGACAGGCTGATCTCGGCGTTTTGCCATGCCGCCTGTGTCAGATCTATGCCACTTATCGACAGCTTGGAATTATTCAGCTTGACGTACAACTGCTCGGTTACAGTATTGTTCGGATCCCCATAGAACCATAAAACCAATATCTCAGGAACACCTATGGTCCAGTTCCTGCCCACCGCGAGTTCACCGGGATCGACGGTAACCTCCGATAAACCCGCACTGGTGTTGTTATAGGATAGTGGCGCCGATTGATTACCTCCATAAACAATGTCGGTTTCCATAGACGCGCCTGATACGTAACCCATAGTTGAGCCGTTGACTGAAGGATTATCATATCCATCTATCCACGTTTCATAGACCAGGTTGCTACCCTCTTCGCCTGTGGGGATGTCATTGTAGGACTCAAAATCTTCCACAACAAGGTACGCAGTCGTTGAGAAACTCCAGGTATCACCTTGCCATACTGGCGCAACTTCGCTGTTATTTACTTCATCCACAGACCAATAGTAGGTGGTATCCAAATCAAGAGATAACGGACCATAGCTTGCCTGAGACACAGTAACAACGGCAGCAGTCCTGTCAGTAACCGCCTGCTGGTCTGTGTCCAGATACACATTGTGCTCGGCCGCTTCTCTACCGGCTCTCCAGCTCAGCGTTACATCCACAGCAACTTCTGTTGCTTCATCCGCTGGGCTGGGCTTCCGCGCATTGGTCGGTTCGTACATGAATCTCACTTCGCTCAGACCGTACTTGTTAAAGATGCCGGTACCACCGATCCAGTTGTTGTTGGCGGTGACCTTGACATATTTAACCTCCGCGCCGTCAAAAGGAACTATCGTATTGGCTGCGTAACCTGTGGTTCCGGACGCCTGGGCCAATTCGGAAACACTTGCCTGCGTCCAGGTAACGCCGTCTGTTGAGTGTTCTATCGTCACCTCTTTAATTCCGTATAGTGAAAGAATTGAGTCACCATTATAGTTCCATATCAGCATCTCATGCAACTTATAGGGCTTATCGAACTGGTATTGTATCCAGGCCGAACCCGGTTCACCAGGAGAGCTGAGCCACATATCTTCGGGCATAGCTGAGTGCAGGTCATTTTCGTCCAGTCCAGAGCCGTCGATTGTTTTTTCCGGCCCCTGACCTACTGACTGGCCGGAAGCTGTAGGAATTATGTTCGCGGCTGGGATGGGATAACTGAAAGGCTCGACTGTAAAGCTCCAAACCTTGCCTTTGAAGACCGTATTATCCGGCGGGGCATTTACTTCATCTACTCGCCAGAAGTAGGTTTGCCCGAATTCGAGTCGGCCGGGATTAAAACTATTAGTGGTCAGGGATGGACCAACCAGAAGCGGGCTGGCTACATCGGCGTCATTTACATCATTGAAATCCGAACCTAAATAAATATTATGAGTATCAGCAAATTTCCCGGGCTTCCAACTTAGAGATGGCTCATAAAATATATCGGTTGCTTCATCATCCGGGACCGGGTCGGTGGCTAATTCTATTGCAGGAGATGGCGGTTCCTCCCCCATGCTAATAATGAGATTATCCATTAACCAGATTTGATCCCACTCCGGCGTACCTGCGGGTACTGATGTACCCGGCCAGGGCGGACCACCAACCTCAATGGACCAATTAGGATTTGTCATGTCCCAATCTTGTCCTTGCCACCAACCAACTGTCAAGTCAGCCAGGTTAGCTACTACACGAACCCAGCCGTCGGCTTGAGCATACTGCGAAACGCCGGAACCATATCCATAGTCACCTCCAGACTCTTTTGTGAGAACAAAAAATTCCAAGTCGATAGGATCCCAATCACCGGAGACGCTGCGTATATCAAACGCGATGAAGTAATCGGCCGGATCGCTACTGGTGTTTCCGCTCAACGTGATGTCCCACTTTGAACCAAATCGCATGTTTCTGGCCTCTGCTGTAGGATTGCCT
>CAZMWN010000186.1:0-7255 GCA_964569935.1 uncultured Pirellulales bacterium | reverse complement strand
TGTTGGTTCCGAAGACACTAAAATCAAGAAACCAGGACTGTGCGTAAAACCATATCATCAGAAAACCTCCCGCCCATGCGACGAGGATTCCTGAAAAAACTAACATACTTGTTGTCACCGAGTGAAATTGCAGATATAGAATTATGAATATAATGAAAAGTGCCAAAGGTATAACCAACGAGAGCGTTTTTTGCGCACGAATCTGGTTTTCATAGCTGCCGGCAAAAATATAACTTACTCCGGCCGGTACGATAAACTCTCCGCTGTCAATCTTTGATTTGAGATACTGCTGACAATCTTCGACAACATCAACCTCGGCGAAACCATCTTTCTTGTCGAACAGCACGTATCCTACAAGGAATGTATCCTCGCTTTTAATTGCCTGGGGACCGCGGACATACCGAATCTCTGCTAACTGGATAAGCGGTATCTGTGAGCCATCCGCCGCCGGAACCAAAATTTTCTCCAAAGTTTCAATTTGGTTCCTGAGTTCTCGCATATACCTGATTCTTACCGAATATCTTTCGCGTCCCTCGACTGTTGTTGTAATACGCCTGCCGCCTATGGCAACTTCGATAACATCCTGAACCTGTACAATGCTGATTCCATACCGGGCTATGGCCTCGCGGTCGATATCGATCTCCAGGTATGGTTTTCCCACAATGCGGTCGGCTATAACCGCTGATGCTTCCACGCTCGGA
This sequence comes from uncultured Pirellulales bacterium, assembly GCA_964569935.1. GTDB lineage: Bacteria > Planctomycetota > Phycisphaerae > Sedimentisphaerales > Anaerobacaceae > JAFGPS01. The sequence goes on along the minus strand of CAZMWN010000186.1, from coordinate 6,554 downwards.
ACTTCTTTGAGAAGTCGCTCGATTTCCAGCCCAACTTTCTCTATCGTGTCCAGGTCAGGTCCCTTGACCTTGACGCCCATAGGGGCACGCATGCCGCTTTGCAGCATAACAATCCGAGCGGCGATTGGTTGCAGCTTCGGTGCGCTGGTAGTCCCGGGAATCTGTGCGGCTTTGACTATTTCATCCCAGATATCATCCGGGCTGTTGATATGTTCTCGCCATTGCCTGATGCGATTTCCATCTTCGTCTATAATGTATTCGGGCTTGTAGTTAATCACTGTCTCAACCATTGATATCGGTGCAGGATCGAGAGGGCTTTCTACCCGGCCGATTTTACCGACAACCGATTCTATCTCGGGAATCGATTGAAGCGCAATGTCCTGTTTCTGCAGTACATCAAGGCATTCTCCGATTGAAGCATGCGGCATAGTTGTCGGCATATATAAAAACGACCCTTCATCCAGAGGCGGCATGAATTCCTTGCCGAGTCCCGGAAAAGTTCTAACTCCAGCGGTCCACAAATTATTCGATTGCACGGACTGCGGAACAAATGAAAATACTCTTGCGAAACCCAGCCATATCGTACCACCAAGAATTAAAATTAATGTCGGTATAGATAAGAACAGAATTTTATGAGCCAGGCACCAACCCAAAATTCGCGGATAGAGTTTCTGAAAAAACTTGAAAAATACCAAAAGCCCGCCTATAAGCAGCACAACGAAAATCAGATTAAGAATAAGCCCTTTAGCCAGGCCCAGCGGCAACCAATGGTCCGCAAGTATGATTGCAACTATAATAACTGCTATTACATTGGCCAACAAAGCAAGTTTACTCTTTACCTTTTGTGGTACATAATTTGTTAATAGATGGTAAAGGCCAATAACTCCAATTAGGACTCCCACCCACAGGCCAAGCCGCAAAGCTACTAAAACGGCAGTGATAATTAAACCGACGCCTAAAAGAAATCGTGTCATTTTTTTAATACCGGCTTTTCTGGTAAAGAGAATATGAGCAGCCGGCGGAATTATCGTTAAAGCTACTATTACCGAGGCAATCAAAGCGAAAGTCTTTGTATATGCCAGGGGCTTAAACAGTTTTCCTTCGGCCCCGGTCATTGTAAAAACCGGTAAGAAACTCACCACCGTGGTTGAAACCGCTGTCAATACTGCACCGCCTACCTCGCTCGCTGCTTTGAAGACAACTTCTTTCTTGTCATCGTCGGGGCCTGCCTGTTCGAGGTGTTTAAGAATGTTCTCACAGATAATTATGCCCATATCCACCATGGTGCCAATGGCAATAGCAATACCGGAAAGCGCCACGATATTGGCATCCACACCGAACAGCTTCATTGCGATAAAACACATCAATATAGCGAGCGGAAGCAGGGCACTAATAAGTACCGAACTTCTCAGGTGCAGTACTAAAACGATAACAACGATAATCGTGACAAGAACTTCCTCGGTAAGAGCGGTGTTTAATGTACCAAGTGTTTCGTAAATAAGTCCTGTCCGGTCGTAAAAGGGCACAATTTTTACGTGTGATGCTGTCCCATCGGGCAGCGTCTTTTGGGGAAGGCCGGGTGATATCTCTTTGATTTTCTCTTTGACGTTCTTAATGGCATCGAGGGGATTATATCCGTATCGAACTACCACAACTCCTCCGACCGCCTCGGCGCCGCCTTTATCCAGAGCACCTCGTCGCAGAGCGGGGCCGTACGATACTTTTGCGATATCTTTTATGTAGATGGGGACATTGTCATTGACTTTAACGACAGTCTTCTCAATATCGGACAAATCCTTGATAAAACCCAGACCACGGATTACATACTCGACTTTATTTATCTCAATAGTCCTTGCGCCAACATCTACATTGGAAGCCTTGACGGCCTTAAATACCTCGTCGAGCCCGATGTCAAAGGCACGCATCGCATCCGGGTCAACGTCTATCTGGTATTCTTTGACAAAGCCCCCCACGGAAGCCACCTCACTGACACCCTCGGCACTAAGCAGGGCGTAGCGAACGTGCCAGTCCTGGATGGTTCGCAGTTCATCCAGGTCCCAGCCTCCTGCGGGATTACCATTATCATCGTACCCCTCAAGCGTGTACCAGAATACTTGACCTAACGCTGTCGCATCGGGCCCAAGCGTCGGCTGGACATCTTCAGGAAGCGTCCCGGAAGGTAAGGAATTGAGCTTCTCAAGGACACGACTTCGTGACCAGTAAAAATCAACATCCTCTTTGAAAATGATGTAAATACTGGAGAAGCCGAAAAAAGAGTAGCTGCGAACTGTTTTTACGCCGGGAACGCCAAGAAGTGAGACGGTCAGCGGATATGTTATCTGGTCCTCCACATCCTGAGGAGACCGACCCATCCATTCGGTGAAAACGATTTGCTGGTTCTCTCCAATGTCCGGAATAGCATCGACCGGTACAGGGTCCCTTGGCATACCCCACAAATCCCAGTCGAACGGTGCAACCCTGAGGCCCCAGCCCACGAACAATACTACCAACAATCCTACGACAAGCTTGTTGTCGAGGCAGAATCGTATTATTCTGTCGATTAGTGACTGTTTTGTATTAACCGGTTCGTCCATGATTTGTTCCAGAAAAATCGAACCAAGTAATCTCGTTTGACTTTGGGATATATACCTTACCCGGCAACACCATCAAGCCTCAGGGCAAACAATTTAACTTACACACGATGCAATATTCTATTGCGCAAACTGTGGCAATTTGGCGATGTACATTTCAGGGGCTTCCTTGAATTTCGCTTCGCAGCCTTTGCAACAGAAATAGACCTTCTTACCCTCGTATTCTACAAAGAGATTCTTATCGATTGGTGCACCCATTACAGGGCACATGGTCTGTTCTGTTGCAGAAGCAACTTGCATTGCCATCTCGTCCGTTACTGTTTCCTTTTTAGCCATTTCCTGGCTCATTTCGGCGGCTGCCGGTTCGGTTGCACTTGGCTCAGACTCATTGCAACCATTGAGCAGAACTAACGCTATTAATAACATTCCAGTCATTAACAGAACCGAAACCAATTTTTTACTTTTAAGCTCCATTTTCATATCCTTTCAAAATCAAAAATCCGTATTTACTGATTAACTTTCTCCTGTCATTACGCTACTGCTGGTTATGTTGATGTCCCGGCATAGTTTTGTTGTCACTGGCATTCATCATGCTTGGTTTGGCCCGAAGCTGCATTTCTGAGTCAATCTTGAAATTACCATTAATTACAACTATTTCGCCTTCAACCAGCCCGGATTCAACAATATAGTAGTCACCTGCACGAGCTCCAATTACAATTTCACGTCCTTCGTAAGTCGGTTTCTCGGTATCAGGTACCTGGACATAAACCACCGCACGTTTACCTGTCATTAATACTGCCGATGCCGGGACAACCAGAGGCGCCTGGCCGGTGGCTGCTGCCTTTACATACCCCAGCGACTCAGTTGTGACTAAATCCATCTCACATATATCACAAGTTCCAGGAGTCTCTTTGACAATATCCAGATGCATCGGGCATATCCATTTGCCTGCCATTTGCTTGTCCATTACCTTGCCGCCCTCGGCAATTTTTGAATTCACTACTGCTCGTACAAACATTTCCGGCTTAAGTTTTCCATCAGGATTCTCAACATTGACCCGAAGCTTTACAGTGTGCGTTTTAGCGTTAAGCACAGGGTCTATAAAACTGATTCGGCCTTTGAATGCTTCGCCGGGATAAGCTTCTGTAGTAAACTCTACCTCCTGACCATATCTGATCCACGTCATATCCGACTCGTATGCATCCAGCTTGACCCAAAGATGTGATAAATCAGCTATGGTATATATCTTTGTTCCGGTCTCTACGTACATCCCTTCTGTTACATTCTTTTCTATTACCACTCCGCCAATCGGTGCATAAATTGTAAGATGGTCAACCGGCTTACCCGTCATTTCGATTTGTGCAATTTGCTCCTGTTTCAAACCGAGCAGCCGTAACTTTTCCCTGGCTGCATCGAGAGTCGCTATTATCGATTTGCTGATAAGCTCCGAGCTATCAGGCTTGATGTTCTCAGTCGCTTTAATAGCCTGTAACAATTCAGCCTGCGCACTGAGCAGCTCCGGGCTATAAAGATAAACCATATGGTCATCTTTGCTTACCCTGATGCCGGTGTAATCAACATAAAGTCTGTCAATCCTTCCGGCGACCCAGGATGTAATGTACTTGACCCTGGTTTCGTCATAGTCAATTTTGCCAGCCATCCGAATCCGGGCAGTAACAAATTTCCGCTCGACCGGTGAAGTTTCAATTTGCATTAGCTTTATAGCTGCTTCTGAAAATTCTATCTGCAATTCTCCTACATCAGTTTCTGTCAGGGGAATTAAATCCATAAAACATAGCGGGCATTTTCCAGGTTTAGGCTGACGAATCTGAGGGTGCATAGAGCACGTCCAAGCAGTGGACTCTTCTTCCATTTCTGAATGATTAGGACTTTTTGTGATACTTGATGTACCTCCGGAACTCCTTATCATGAAGCCGAGGGCAAATGCTACGATAAGTGACATAACAGAAAGACCGATTTTGAAGACTTTCAAATTTAATTGTATTTTCTTTCCTGCCATATCAATCACCATTAACTTTGGTATTCCTACTAATTTTATAGGAAATATGTTCTATTAAAAACCGCCTTAATTGAACGTTTTTAGGGATTTTTTCACATATTTACGCTTTGAAACCTTAATATTGATAGAAAATCAATACTAATCAGCAGCCTTCTGACCCAATTCCTCCCCGGCGAGCATTTCTAATTCGGCCAATTTTTGCATGTTTGTTGTGACGAGGCGTTCATGGGAAAGCTCAAATTCGAGCAAAGTCTGTTGTGCATCTATCAGGCTAAGGAAATCTATCGTCCCGGCTTTGTACGCTACTTCGGAAGCTTCGAGCATTTCTTTCGCCTTGGGAATCAATACTCCCTCATACAATTTTGCCTTTCTGGCGGAGTCTTCGAATTCATATAAAACCTTCTCAAGATGTGCAAGAAGGTCATTCCGGCTTTGGACTTTTCTTGCTGAGTAGCTTCTCATTTGAGCTTTTGCTTGAAGCTGGGCGGCTTTGTAGCTGTCCGTCCAGATTGGCAGATTAATTGAAAGCATAGCTACAATCGGGTCTTTACCGCTGTCTCTTACGCCTGTAGCCAACGCCTTATCTGTTTGTATCCAGTCCACACCGACATTAATATCCGGGTAAAACTTTTTCTTTGCCAACTCTACCCTAGCTTTTGCAGCGGCCACCTCGAAATCCAACGCCTGCAATTGCGGATTGTTGGAGATCATCTTATTCACTAACACCTTATGATCTAATGTCACCGGGACAAATTTCTGTCCGGCAGGCCACGATAACAGTGAATCGGTCTTGCGATTGAGCACGGAATTTAATCCTGTAACAATAGGTGTTCGCATCTCTTCAAGGCCTTTTAATTTATCTTCGAGTGTAGCCAATTCTATTTGTGCTCGAATAATATCCGGGTGACTACCCGCAGCGGCCGTGTATCTTGTCCTTGCAACCTCTTCAAAATGCTTCAATAACTCAAGATTTTGTTTTGCTATCTCTACGGCCCGTCCAAGGTAGGCATATTCATAGAATAAATCTTTAACTCTAAAAAAAAGTTCGAGTTTGGCCGCTTCATATCTTTTATGTGCAGCTTTCGCCGCAGCAGAGGCAGCATCGGTTCGAGCTTCAATCTTTCCAAACCAGGGGAACGTCTGCGTCAGGCTGAATCTTTGTCTCTGCGGCCCGGTCCTGGTCTCTATTTCTTTTATGAAATAGCCGTATGTAAATTTCGGATCCGGTAATGTATCAGATTGAGTGACCTGTTCTACAGCACTTTTCCACTGCTCGAAAGCGGCTTTAAGCCCGGCATTATTCAAAGCTGCATACGTCAGGTAATCCTCAAGCTCAACTAAACTATTGGCATCGCCTGGCTGCTGGGACGCTAATAAGCCGTTCTCCAATAAAGCAAAAGAAGCTATTATAACAAGGAATGATAATCTGAATTTCATTTGTGTCCCCCTTATATTAAGGTCATAATGGATATGATTTTAATATGTTAAACGGATTTTATTAAGAGACTATCGTGCCTCCTGCAACGATATTATCACTGTTGTTATATAACACAAGTTTCTGACCGGGACATGGTGCAAATTGAGGTTTATCAAATTCAACTGTCATATCGGTTTGGCTCAAGTTAATAAGTCTGCATTGCTGGGGAGTACCGTATGAACGAATTTTACCGAGAAAACACTGATCTGCAATAAATTCTTCGGGTATGAGAACATTAATCCTATCTGCCCTGATCGTATTTGCACTGACATCTTCCCGGGTACCCAGAGCAATAGTGTTTGTCTCGGCGTTAATTTTAGCCACATAAAGCGGCTTACCTCCGGCAAAACCGATACCCTGTCTCTGACCGAGTGTATAATTTGCAATCCCTTTGTGTGTTGCAATCTTATTGCCCTGCATATCGGTAATATCACCGACCATATCAGTTTCGGCACAGTTTAAGGCC
>CAZMWN010000185.1:0-7354 GCA_964569935.1 uncultured Pirellulales bacterium | reverse complement strand
CTATAGAGAGCTGGATGGTGGAACAGCGGCACGGGAAGATTATGTTTGGGTTGGCGAAGGGGGTGTTCGGGTATCACCGCAGCCGTTTTGGAAGATATTTCCTGATGTTAAATCCGAGCTATGGGACATAAACCAATTACGACACATAATTGCGCCGCGTTTGACTGCTGTTGGCTATACTGAGAGTGATTCTGTTATTGAACAACGTGATACTTTAAGCGTAGGTATTTCACAACGGCTTCAGACAAAACGCGGCTTAGGTCAGGATAAACGAACTGTTGACTGGATGCGGCTGGATATGGATGTGACCTGGGTGAATAATTCGGGCGACTCATCTGCAGGAGCGGATCAATTTATCTGGAACAAACCGTTTATTCCGCTCGTAAATGTGTTCGGCAATACAATTCCGCAAAAGGATAGACGCGGCAGTGTTATTTTCGGGCCAAGGCGTAATTACTTCGAGGCTGATTATATCTGGAAGATGAGCGATACCACGGCATTGCTCTCTGATATGAACTATGACTTGCAGAGCGGCGTAATGCAGCAATATAACGTAGGATTTTCGCACCTTCGCTGGCCCAATTTGAGTTATTATATCGGAAGTAGATATTTGAGACGAATTGAGAATAATTACGGGGAAAAAGGTTCAAATGCGGTTACTTTCGCATGTACTTATCTTCTTGACCCACGTTATACTCTCGTTTATTCTGGGCAAGTTGATTTTGATTACGGTGCAACAGTCCGAAGTGATATAACACTTATTAGACGTTATCACAGGCTGTACTGGTCTGTTACGTTCAGTGCAGATGAATCGCTGGACAGACAGGCTGTCGTATTTAGCTTATGGCCCCAGGGCGTACCTGATTTAGCGATTGGACCGAGTAGATATATGGGATTAGGAGGCTCGGCAGGTTTCTAATAGTGGATTATTAAGATTTGATACAGGTGTCGTTGATTATTAGATTTTAAAGGAGACGATTATGGCGTTGGTGAATACCAAGAAAATGTTCGAAATGGCATATAAAAACGGCTATGCGGTTGGTGCATTTAATGTAAATAATATGGAAATAACGCAGGGAATTATTGAGGCCATCGCCGAGGAAAAGGCACCGCTAATTCTGCAAGTCTCCAGAGGTGCTCGCGAGTATGCCAGCAATAGTTGGTTAAAAGCGATGATTGATGTGGCGGTACGAGAGAATCCGGATATCCCGATAGCGATCAATCTGGACCACGGTGATAATTTTCAGACATGCAAGGAATTCGTCGAGGATGGTTTTACCTCGATTATGATTGATGCATCGAGTAAACCATTCGAGGAAAATGTCGCCATTACGAAGGAAGTGGTTGATTATGCTCACAAGTACGACGTTGTTGTCGAAGCGGAGCTTGGTCAGCTCGGTGGTATCGAGGAAGACGTTGTTGGAGTCGGCCACGATGATATCAGCAAGCACCTTTGTGACCCGGAACAGGTTCAGGAATTCGTGAAGAAGACTGGTGTTGACTCCTTAGCGGTTGCGATCGGGACCAGCCATGGGGCTTATAAATTCAAAAAAGAGCCGAAACTGGCGTTTGATATTCTGGAGGAGATTGGTAAAAGGTTGCCGAATTTCCCGCTTGTCATGCACGGTTCGAGCAGTGTTTTAAAGGAATTTAAGGATTTAATAAATAAGTACGGCGGGAATATGCCCGATGCAATGGGTGTGCCGGAAGAAGCGGTCGGCAAAGCTTCGAAAATGGGCGTGTGCAAAGTGAATATCGATACGGACCTTCGCATGGCATTGACGGCGAAGATCAGACAGATTTTTGCCGAAAAACCAGCTGAGTTTGATCCACGTAAGTACCTGGGGCCGGGCAGGGACGCCATTAGGGAGATGGTAAGACATAAACTGCAAGTTTTAGGTTGTGCCGGAAAGGCTGCCGAGTGTGCATAATAAATTCCAGGACTTAAGTTCAAGACGAATTAGGAATTCTAATCGTACAAGTCTTTAAGATTTTGCGACTTGTTTTTAACCAAATTAATATTGTATCGGATTAATATAAGATGAAAAACATGAGATATAAAACACGCTATTTGGTATGGCTTCTGTGGTTGGCAACGATTTTATTTTCATCTGTCACATGTGCGTTTGCATCGCGTTCGAGTAAACCAGCGCTTCGTGATGAAATATCGGAAGTTCCTGAATATGTTTCAGTTGAATTAGGTATCGTAGGGCAAGCCTGTAATTTTATTGACCAGGGTAAATTCGATGCTGCAGGTGAACTGGTAAAACAAACTTCTGACAATGACTCGAAACAGCTTGATGAAGTTGCTCAACAGTTGTTGCAGATTGTTGATGAATATCAGGATATAAGTCAACAGATGAAACAAGCACGGGAAGCCGTGTACGTGGAGAGACTGGCTGAGCTGGACAAGCTTCGAACCACAACGGATGTGAACGATGTAAATGACATTATTGAGGTGCTTGCTGCCGTTGCAAATGTAAGCGAGCTTGCAGACAAGCAGCAGGAGGAAAAGCTTCTATCAGATGAGTTCGTAAAAGAAGTTATGCAGGAAGCGATAGATAAATCCACCAGCTATGAGCTTGAAGGTAAATGGCTTGAAGCATATACGAATTGCTATTTCTGGCTGGTAGTAATCGATCCTAATAATGATGGTTATTCAGACTATGCCCAGCAACTCTATGATAAGGCTACTATTGCAGCTTCATTAGAGGATAGTGCATGTGAGACCCGCGAGGAACGTTACCAGGATGTTGAGAAAAAGATATTTATTCGAGCTATAAAATTCCTGGACCTGCATTACGTTAATAAGATCGATTATAAAGATATGGCGCTCAAGGCTCTCGAGCGATGCAAGTTGCTGGGAGAGGTGATGGAATTTCCTCCTGAAGATTTCAAGGTCTCAGAAGAAAACCAGAAATCGGAACTTGAATATCGACAATCTCTCTCTGCCTGGTCGATTGCCCTGGAAGTTATTGAGGACGAAGTGAAACAATCATCCACAGGGATTTCAAGAGATAAGTTCCTGAATATTTTTGAGGAGGTTCTTAAAATCAATGAAACAACCGTGGATTTGCCCCGGCCTTTGCTGATTGCACAATTTACAGAAGCGTCACTTTCTTCACTTGACGATTATACCATCATTATATGGCCCAGGCAGGTGCAGGAATTCGAAAAGTTGATGACTAATGAATTTTCAGGTATAGGGATAGAGATTTCGAAACCGAAAGGACTGTTGACAGTGTCAAGCCTGTTAGTCGATACACCTGCATACAAATCAGGTCTTGATGCAGGGGATATCATAGAAGCGGTCGACGGTCTTCAAACTAAAGATATGACACTGACCTGTGCGGTTAAAAAAATTACCGGTCCCAGAGGCACACCGGTTAAGTTGACGATAAGGCGGGCCGGGGAAGAAAAAACCAAGGATATCGTAATTACCAGAGGTAAAATAGTTGTCCCAACCATTCGCGGCTGGCAAAGGACCGATGCAGGCCAATGGCTGTACATGATCGATCAAGAGAATCATATCGGCTATGTGCGACTTACCAGTTTTTCCGCAGAATCGGCTGATGATTTAGACAAAGCATTGGACGAACTTGAAGCACAAGGATTGAAGGGATTAATTCTGGATTTACGTTATAATTCGGGTGGACTTTTAGAGAGCGCGGTCGATGTAGCGGATAAGTTTCTCGATGAAGGATTGATAGTACAAAGACACTCGGGATTTGGAAGGTTACCTATCTATGCGGATGCAAAAAAAAGAGGAACTCATCCGGATTATCCTCTTGTATTGCTGGTAAATGCCAATTCCGCCAGTGCTTCTGAGATTGTAGCCGGGGCTTTGGCGGATAAAGTACATAAACGGGCAGTTTTAGTCGGGACAAGAACCCATGGCAAAGGTAGCGTTCAGTCAGTCACGTACCATATCGGTGACGGGGCGCAGTTGAAATATACAATGGCATATTATCACCTACCTTCCGGTCAGAGAGTTGAAAGTCGCGAAGAAATGAAAAAACAGAACAGGGGAGATTGGGGTGTTGGCCCTAATATTGTGGTTGAATTGAGTAGTGAAGAATTGAAAGAGATGATTGATGTACAAAGGGCTAATGACGTACTGGTAAAAGCCGATCACGATGGCGCCAACGATGTTGTGAAAAAGCATACACTTGAGGAAACCCTTGCGGTTGACCGGCAGTTGGCGGTTGGTCTGTTAGTTATCAGGAGCAAGTTAATTCAGACTGAAGCAGTGGCAAAAGCGCAGTCCAACTCTTAATTTTTGTGTCTTTTTTGTATTGTGTATAACGTATTCTAAGGTGAGTCGATATTTCTGTACGATATTTAATACACATCACACACGATGCTTTTCGTAACAACTTTTAGTCTTAGAGGTGCATGGATTTGACGATTTCAGATGATATAAGCAAATTGGAACAACAAAGGCAGGAAAAGCTGTCACGGATTAAAGAGCTTGGTATCGATCCTTATGGTGGTAGATATGAGGGAGCCGAATCGGCCGAAGATATTAAGGGCAAATTCAAAGAGGACGACCAGACTCAACAGGCGAAAGCTGCGGGCAGGATTGTTTTATTAAGGGACATCGGCAAGCTGATATTCATTACTTTACGCGACCGAAGCGGTATTATTCAAATTGGTTTAAGCAAGAAACTGCTGGATAAACAGTGGGAATTGGTCAAGCTTCTTGAGCTTGGTGACATAATCGGGGCCTCCGGCCAGTTAGGCAAGACCAAAACAGGCGAAATCACGATATGGGTCGACAATGTTGTTTTTCTGAGCAAGTGTCTGCTGCCGCCGCCGGAGAAATTTCACGGTCTGGCGGATATCGACCAACGTTACAGGCAAAGGTATGTGGATTTGTGGGCCAATCCGGATGTCATGGAGCGGTTCAGGAATCGCAGTGCCGTCGTCACGACCATTCGCGAATTCCTCACATCGAAAGGTTTTTTAGAAGTTGAGACGCCGATGATGCAGACGATTGCCGGTGGGGCGGCGGCCAAACCGTTTATCACTCATCACAATAGTTTGGATTTGGATTTATTTTTGCGGATTGCACCTGAATTATTTCTCAAGAGATTGCTCGTCGGCGGAATGGAAAAGGTCTTTGAGATTAACCGTAACTTCCGCAACGAGGGGCTGAGCAGGCAACATAATCCCGAATTTACGATGCTTGAATTATATCAGGCCTACGCAGACTATAATGTTATGATGGATTTGACGGAGCGGGTGATTTCTTTACTTGTCGAAAAGTTTTGTCCAGAGACAAATATCCAATTTGCGGATTTGACGATAGATTTCTCCGGGCCGTGGCGGAAAGTTACGTACGCGGAGCTGTTGAAAGAACACAGTGGTTGCGATATCGATGATATAAAAGCTATCAGGAAAAAAGCGAGAGAACTTGAAATTGATGAAGCGGATATGGATGATGTGGTGGTTGTCAACGAAGTATTTGAAGCCACTGTCGAGGGCAACTTAATTAATCCGACGTTTGTTATTGATTATCCGGCTCCTTTGTGCCCCTTAACAAAACGCAGGAAAGATGATCCGAAATACGCCGAGCGATTCGAATTGTTTATCGGCAAGATGGAACTGGCCAACGCCTACACGGAATTAAACGATCCGGCTGTGCAGGAAGAGAATTTCAGGATTCAGCTTCGCGGCCAGGAAGAATCGATGGCAACGATGGATATGGATTTTATCACGGCATTGAAATACGGTATGCCGTCGGCAGGAGGATTGGGTATCGGTATTGACAGGCTTGTGATGGTGCTGACCGGTGCGGCAAGTATTCGTGACGTGGTACTGTTCCCGCTTCTGAGGCCCTCGAAAGATTAGGAATTACCCCCGGTTGGGGGACTGAATATTAACGACTAATGCGATGTTGAAATTATTTTTATGGCTGCGATACCTGCATAAGAAGAAGATTGTATTGTTAAGTATTGTGGCAGTTGCACTTTCTGTATCATTATTGATTGTTGTAGCCAGCTTGTTTACCGGTTTCATCGATACATTTGAAGAGGCGGCAGTCGTAGCAGTAGGAGATATAGTTCTTCATCCGCCGAGGGCGATTCCCAAATATGACCTGTTCATAAAACGCTTAGAGCAAACAGAAGCGGTAGATGCAGCAACTGTTATAATGTACAGCTCCGGTTTACTGCATCTGGATAAAGGTAATGTAAGGGCGGTTCAAATCTGGGGAATTGAGCCTGAGAGGCGTGCGAAGGTGACTGGTTTTGACCGGTTTTTACTCAATCAGAGAGACTTGCCGGGTGAACCATCCTTTGATATCCCTGATTCTCCAAATAACATCGGTGTCTTTGTAGGCATTGGTGTATTGGGTAAACCGGACGAAAAGACGGATAAATATGACTACGATGTGGCCAAAAAGATGCTCGGTAAGCATGTTGTTCTGACAACGGGCACTGTATCTTCAACGAATGCGGATAATGCGACGAGAGCAGAAATTAAAAGAAAAGTGGTTCAATTGTCTATCGCTGATATTGTCGAAACGGGAGTTTATCAATTTGACAATGGTTGTGTTTATCTACCGGTAGAAGAACTAAGTAAAATCTTGTATCCTGATGAAACCTTACCGGTTGCCGAGTATATTCATATTAAACTCGCAGATGAAACCGACCCTGATGTTGCACTTGCTGTGATTCGAGGAGTATGGCGTACCTTCGTTGAGGAACAGTTAGAGGCAAATACATACCTTTTGAAATATACTTCAATCGAAACGTCCAGACAATTACAGAGCCGTTATATCGCTGCATATCAAAAGCAAAAGAATGTATTGCTGGTTATATTTGGCGTTATAAGCTTCGGTTTTGTTCTTTTGATATTCTGCATATTCAGTTTGATTGTGCGATTGAAGCAGAAAGATATCGCAATAATAAAAAGTTGTGGTTCGTCGAGCAACTCAGTGGCTTTTCTTTTTGTTGGATTCGGCGCATGTGTCGGGGCACTCGGTTCGGGTATCGGAGTTATTCTTGGTTATATTATTACAAGGAACGTAAATGTTATTGAAGACTGGATCAGTATAATTTTCGGACTCAAACTCTGGAGAAGCAGTGTGTACTTATTCAGCAGGATACCTAATAAGGTAGATTGGTTCTGGGTTTTTTGGATAGTAATAGCTTCAATCATTGCTGCCGCAATTGGAGCACTAATACCGGCTGTTATAGCTGCTGTAACCAAACCGGTGGAAATTTTAAGATATGAATAATTAATTCGTAATTAGTTATTGAGAGTTCTTTATTCGATATTTTTGTGATGTATAAAATTATTCTTGCATATAGATATCTACTGAAACGCCGGATAACGTATTTTGCGGTAT
>CAZMWN010000184.1:0-7379 GCA_964569935.1 uncultured Pirellulales bacterium | reverse complement strand
CGCAATACGATAACAGCCAGAGCTGTACCCAAATAGAAGGCATAGACGGCAACCGCGGTGTATAGAATTGTATCGATAAAAGAACCAAAGACCATAATTAAAGTAACTGCAATGATACCCTGCACAATCAGTGCCCAAACAGGAGTGCCTGTTCGTTCGTGCCACTTACCGAAAATTTTGAAAGTTTTATGCTCGGCACCCATGGCGTATGAAATGCGTGCCCCTGTAAAGACCAGGCCGTTAACAGCTCCCAAAGCCGAAATGCAGACCAAAGCGCTGATTAACCGGCCACCTATTTTGGGGAAGACAGTTGAGATGGCATCATTAGCTACCGCTCCGGAAGTCGCCAGTCCTGTGAAGCCCAGGGTATATAAAAACGCACTATTGACTAATACATACAATAGGATAACGGCAGCAATACCAAGCACTAAGGCGCGAACGATATTATGGCGGGAGTCTTTAACCTCTGCAGCCACGTAGGCCATTTCGTTCCAGCCGCCGTAGGTGAACAATACAAAAACCAACGCAAGGCTAAGCGGTAAGGAATCGAAACTTGCCGTGCTTGTAGAAACTTTTCGTGCAAAAACCGCCACACCTACGATAGCAAGAAGTCCCAGGGCCTTGACAACGGTGAGCAAATTCTGTGTCCATTTGCCTTCCTTGACTCCCAGGATATTAATAAGGGTCAGAATAATCGTAGCAATAGCAGCGAAGAGACGCTGGCTGATAGCCGGGTGGCCTGCCAATGGGTCGAAGATTGTTCTTGCATACGTCGCGAATGCAAAAGCCATCACGGCAATGTCTCCGGGACGAACGACTGTTAACTGGGCCCAGCCGAACAAATAACCGGCCCACTTTCCATAAGCATGGCTTAGATATATATAGTCACCACCTTCCCTGGGATACGCCGTTGCTAATTCGGCATAACAAAGGGCGCCACATAGTGACAGTAGTCCACCGGCAATCCAAATCAGCAATACCCCCCACCAGCTACCGGCGCCCCTGGCAATGTCCGGTGCCATCTGGTAGATTCCGGCTCCGATGATTATTCCTACGATAATGCAGGTCGAATCGAAAAGTGAGAGTTCTTTTCTGGGAGCTATCTGCATGATAGAAATCGCCGAATTCGGCGTCTCCGTTTCAATAGTATAAGGTTTAGTGTATAATCATAGATAGCGTTCGAATAATTCCGATTTCGGCGAACTCGTTAGTATCTTTTTTTGATTTCCTTAACCTGAATTTTCTAATTTTACCGTTTTGCTCCTGGATTTCAATCTTTTCCCGTCCGGTGCAGTGTATTGATTCCACCAGTGTAATCCGTTCAATTAAGTACTTCGGTTTTCTGCTGCCGTATCGTTCTTTGCCTCCGTCGTATCGCTCTGTCGTTTCTTCAGTGTCACAGTGACACCTTGAGTTTGAATTGTCTCCAGATTCGGATCGGTTGTAAGGGCACTAATATAGTCTTGACCTGTACTGTCGATATTGTGTGACAGTATCAGCCCGCCCGGACGTACTAACGGCAACAGTTTATTGAGATAATCGGTGTAACCTGGTTTGTCCGCATCTATAAAAATTATGTCGATAGGATCCTTGATTTTCGTGACTGTCTGGTGGGCGTCACCCTCGACAAGTGTGACGAGCTTATCGACGCCGGCCCGTTTGAAATTCTCGCGTGCCAGCGAAGCTCGGCCCTCATCAATCTCGTGAGTGGTTAGTTTTCCGCCGGTATTCCGCAGAGCAAGGCAGAACCATATACCCGAATATCCATTTGATGTGCCGATTTCAACAACATGCCTGGCTTTTGTTGCTTCGGTTAGCAGTCGAAGAATTCTGCCGTCTACCGTTGGGACGTTCATCATCCCGGCACTTTGGTTACGGTTCATATCTTCGAGAATACTTAAAATATGTTTTTCTTCTTCATTAGCTGGAACAGGAGGAAATTGCTGATATGAAAAATCTCCTCTGCCTCTGCCCATTCTGCCACCGAAATCCCTGCGTCCGGTTCTTGGCTGGGCTGTTAAGCTTTGAACTATTGCTGATAATAAAACCGCCCCTAAAATGACCAACATTGTTTTTTTGAACATCTCTTGTTCCTTTCAATATGAGGATTATTGTATTGGCGAATAAGTTACCTATCACAGGTAGATATAGACGTGTTTGAGAAGATGATTTATTGCAGTTTTTAGAAAAACCCGGCATAAACGCAGAGTATGGTTTATTTCCACGGTTTTTCTGAAAGCACTTTATTTAAAAGTCCGGATTTTTACTTCTGAGATAAAAATACCCATACTCATCAGTTCTTTTCACTTAGACAAATTGGGTTCAAATCCTTCAACCTCGATTTTATTTTCATTCACATCATTCCGAAGCAAATTTGGTTCAGCAAAAGGCTCAGATGGAGGTATGGCCGAAGGTCCTGGCCCTCGGCGTAAAAGTTCTCGCTGTCTCCTGCCGCCTCGCGGTCCTCCTGCTTCATTACCCCGGCGAGCTCCGGCTCCCATTCCATTGCGGCGGGGTACGCCGGGACGCAGGTCTCGCTGGAGCCGGTCAAGTTCTCTTTGCCATGTTTTCCGCTGTCTCTCAGTGAGTATCTTCGAGATCTCTTCATTCATCTGTCTTAATGTATTCTCTATTTCAGAGCGTGCATTTTCACGGAGTTCATGGAGCTTTTTCATATGCTCGTCAAGTATCGGTTTGATCTTCTCTGATTGTTCCTTTGAAAGTTCGAGATTCCGACGCAGGGGAGGTAATACCTGTAAACTATTAAACTCCCGTCCGCGTGCTGGTCTGGTTAACCTGCGTGTTGTAAAAATCGACATTGATGCGCCGCCGATAACGATTCCGGCAATAAGAATCACAAGGCCGAAGAATGCGTTACGCCAATAGTAAGTTTTTCTGATGTGTTCAATGTTCGTATTTTTATTCTTTTCTGTATTGTTATTCATCACATTACCCATGAAATCACCTGTGAAATTTCGTAAAGTGGACCTACCCACATATTATTCAGTAAAACTGCCAGGACGGCAGAGGGAACGGCGAGAGCCGAAGAGAATGCGGCAATCCACATCAGAGGTCTGTTCCAAAACCATTCCAGCCGCTTTTCATCGGCAGCAAGGATTGCAATAACCTTCTCGGCTACATAGACTCGAGGAGGCTCTTCGCTTCGGGCCCTGGCAACCAGTGTATTAAAAAAGTTATTATTTTTCATATCACAATCTCCTCTCCCCCTTTGGTAAAAGTTTCTGCAGTTTTCTTTTTGCCCTGAGTGTCTGAACTTTTACCATACTTTTCGTCCAGCCGGTTCGATGAGCGGTTTGGGCCACATCACAACCTTCAAGGTATCGTAAAGTCAATACGAGCCTGTCACGTGGAGGTAATTGCCCTAAAAGACCATGAAGCAATACAGCTGCTTGGCTTGAGTCGATTTCTTCAGGTGGTTCGGTAATGAGCTGGTCCCAGTCTTCAAGGCTGAATCTCTCAAATTTCTTTTCCCGGGCTTTTTGTTTCCAGTAGCGATAACCGACACGAGTGGCAATTCTTGTCAGCCAATGAGTAAACGGCGCCCGCTCCTTATAGGTTGCTAAGCTAATGTACGCCTCGACAAAAACATCCTGTACAAGTTCTTCGTGAACCATCCGGTCTCGACTGAAACGCCACATTATTTTACTGATTTCCTGCTGATGCCGTTCTATCAGACTTTTATATGCATCCGGATCGCCCTGACGGCTTAAACGCACATCATCGATATCTAAAGATTGCTCTATATCGGAGGCTTGCTTGCTGGCGCGATCTATCATCAATTTTGCCTTTTCAGATAAGATGCTCGTCACATATAAAACAAAAGTCCATTCCGGGCTTATAACAAAACTTTTATTTATTGAAAATGTGGCCATTTAAGATTAACCGATTTCATTTACATATTCATTTAAATGTTAATTTTTTTAATCAGGCAGGCCCCACCATAGATGCTTCGCCGGCGGGGCACTGCTCTGAATTTGCATCGTATCAGTTGTCGATATCATGTTCTTCTTCCGGTGGATATTCTTGCTCACCGGCAGGGCGGCGTCCTAAGCCCTGACGACCTTGGCCTAAACCCTGACGAAAGCCGCGTCTTTGGCCGGGAACTTGTTCCGCATCTGGACCAATTCCACGTCCACCTTCACGACCTCGTTCCAAGCCTTGACGTAAACCGCGTCTTTGACCGGGACCCTGCCGTCCTTCCGGACCGATTCCGCGTCTACCTTCATGGCTTCGTTCCAGGCCCTGACGTAAACCGCGTCTTTGACCGGGACCCTGCCGTCCTTCCGGACCGATTGCGCGTCTACCTTCATGGCTTCGTTCCAGGCCCTGACGCAAGCCGCGTTTTTGCCCGTGACCCTGTCTTGCATTGGGGCCAAATCCCCGACCTCGATCAATATCCTCTCGCAAGCCGCGTCTTTGGCGCAGATATTGCCTTCCTTCCGGAGCGGTTCTGCGTCCCTGTTCACGATTTTGGCCTAAGCCCTGACGAAAGCCGCGTCTTTGGCGGGTAACCTGTTCCGCTTTCTGACCAATTCCACGTTCACTTTCACGGCCTCGGCCTAAGCGCTCTCGCAGGCCCCGTCTATGGTTGGGACCTCGTTCCGCATTGGGGTCAAATTCATGACCATCTGCAGAACCACGTTCTGAGCCCTGGCGTAAACGCTGTCTTTGGCCATACTCTTGCGGAATTTGTTGTTCCTTCTCGGTATCGATACGGGCTGCCATGACATCTCCTGCCAGAAGGAAAACGACAAATCCAATCACAATAACCGCTGCTTTGTATTTTTTCTTTTTCATTTTCGGTTCCTTTCTATGAGCATCGAATCATCTGTATTTATGGGCTCTACTCCTGGGCCCTTCAATAGGATAGTGGAAGCCGAAATGCAAAGGTTACACCTGAGAGGAAAATTCTTTGAAAAAATATGGAATGTAAATTGTATGCTCATCCTGATACCCGTGCATTAAATTTTAACCGCTGCATAAAGATATAGACGGGCCGAAAAGAGAGTTTATTGCCTTGAATTGGGCTTATCATGCAGGAACTTATTTTTTGTTGTTTTTGATTTGTGATTTTAACAGGCCGAAGTTCTCTTTCTCAGACAGAACCACCCACGCCCGCCAGTCTTTTTTCGGTATTCGCACAGGCTCGATGGTTTTGACGTTTTTAAGCCAGACTAAAAAACCGAATTTGGAATCCATTTTACTGTGCCAGTATTCGTCACCGCCGCCGATATCGTGGTTATATTTCCGTTTTATTTCGAGAATTTTTTTTGGTGTCAGGTGCTCGTAATTTTTGACTGCTTCGGCGACGGCTGTTGCACAAACAGGCCCGGAGCTTTCCTTGATGAATAATTTGTCACCGGCGAAAACTCGCCCAAAACCGTGGTGTCTTGTCTTAGTTAGTCTCAGTTCAATCTTTTTTCGACCTTCAAGAATTGCATTTAAGTAAGGCTGTTTCAGGATGACCAAATGGCAATTTACCATATTTTTACTAAACTTTGCGTTCTCTCAACATCTTAGCAACGGTTTTAATGTGTTCGGGAGCCGTTCCGCAACAACCGCCTACGATGCTTGCGCCGGCATTTATACATTCTGAAATACCGGCGGCAAAAGGTTCCGGAGTCATTTCGAATATTGTTTTGTCATCGATCAGCTTCGGTTTGCCCGCATTCGGTTGCGCCAGTAGGGGAAGTGATGTCGCTGACCTCAAGATAGATATAACGACCGCCATCTGGGACGGATCAAGACTGCCGCAATTTGCTCCAACGACATCTGTACCAGCATCTGTCAGATTTTTAGCGCACTGTTCGGCGGAGTTGCCCATTATCGTCCTGCCGCCTTTTTGCTCGGTATCGAATGCTATCGAGGCAATTACCGGCAGTGAAAAATTCTCTTTGCATGCTTTAAGGGCGCACATTGCCTCACGCAGGTCGAATACAGTCTCGATTAGAAATCCATCCGCTCCGGCCTCTGCCAGGATTTCAGCCTGCTCTTTGAACGTATCGTAAAATTGCGATTCTGTATACGTGCCGTATGGTTCGAGCAGTTGACCCGTCGAACTGATATTTCCCAACACATATTGCTCCTTATCGGCGGCTTTTTTTGCCAGTTCAACACCGGCAATATTGACATCTCGTAACGAAACATTCAGATTATGTGTCTGGATATAGATACGGTTCATCGTCAGTGTATTGGCGGTCAATGCATCACAGCCGCAATTTGCGTATTCTCGCTGTATTTCAAGAACAACTTCGGGATTTTCAAGATTGTTACCGGCCCGACCCATAATACCGCGTTTGTCTAACTCGGTTCCGATTGCTCCATCAAGCAAAAAGACATCCTTATTTGTTATAGCAGCTATTAAGTTCATAATTAATTTTTTGTAAGTTATAGAATTGTGATTTCAGTCAATTTCTCCTGAGTCCGGTTTGCCTCTGCTGTTTTCCTATCCTAACAATACAAAGGTTCGGCCTGTATATCAATATTTTTATCCTGTTGACCTGACATCAACTATTGGCCTTTGACGAACTGCCATGTGGAATCTATAATCAGGGCCGTTTTCTTAAGGATGATGAGATGGAGATGATTTTAACCGTCGTAGTTATTGTTTTGGTTTTGGTTGTGTTGGGTCTTTTGGTTTGGCTTATTGTTTCCAATTTTGCCAATGCTGCGAAAATGGCCGGCCAACAGGCTTCAATGAGCCTTTTGCAACAGCAGTTGGATGCTTTGAAAACTACTCAGGAAGACACTAAAGACAAACTGCAAAAATCACTGCTGGACGGCCAAACCAATGTCAGCCGGAGTATGCAGGCCAGCCAGGAAGTTCTCGGCCACCTCAATAAACAAATCGGCGAACTGCAGGGCACAAATAAACAAATGATGCAGATTGGAACCGAGGTCAGGCGGCTCCAGGATATTTTAAGTGCACCCAAGCTCCGCGGCCAGATGGGTGAATGGTCGCTCGAAAATGTTCTCTCGCAAATCCTGCCTAAAGACAGCTACAAACTCCAGTACACATTCAAAGACGGCAAAACGGTTGATGCACTGATTCGAATGCCCGCTTTTTCGGTCTCCGTCGATGCAAAATTTCCGCTGCCGAGCTTCGAGAAAATCGTTAAGACTGAAACCGAAGAGGAAAAACCGAAGCTTCGCAAGCAATTCATCAGAGATTGTATGATCCATATTGATAAAATCGCCGGTGACTATATCAGGCCGGCCGAGGGGACGTTGGATTTTGCAATAATGTACGTGCCGGCTGAAAATGTTTATTACGAAACGGTAGTTAAATATGCAGGAGAAACGCAGGATATTTTGCAGTATTGCTTCGATAAAAAGGTGATTCCGGTTTCGCCGAATCT
>CAZMWN010000183.1:0-7388 GCA_964569935.1 uncultured Pirellulales bacterium | reverse complement strand
TTTTAGCCTTTTCATATTTAATTTTTTTCGGACGTTTCTTTTTTCTTCTCGCCCTTTTACGGCCGGGCTCAAAAGAATTCTTTAAAAAAGTGAATTCTCTTATTGAAGTTGTTACAAATTCGACAAGGTCATAATATTCTGAATTATTAATTACACCTTCACGAGTAGTTGTGTCTTCAATCTTCGGGTTTTGTTCTTTACTTATCGAAACTATCCCGAGCACTTGTGGATTACCAGGTATGTCTGTTTGATTCCTTGTCCAGACATCAAGCCCGATCCAATCGGCACCAAAATCACCATAAGGTTTAACTCGAAAATGATCTCTATATAACTTTATGCCACTATATTCACTTAAAACAGACTTAATATAATCCAAAGTTGCTTTATCTATCTCTTTTCCAAGATTTTGTTTCCAAATAGAAGGTACTTTATAATAGAAAAAAAGCTGGAAGGCAGCGTCGCCACATGTCAAATTTCTGGCAAGCGTTTGTCTCCCGCTCTTTTTCTTAACTCCTAGTTTATAAAACTCGTAACGAAGCTCCTTTTTCTTAGTAAGCGTCACCTTAAATGTATAAGCTGCAGAGGTAAAAAATTTCCTTTTAATATCTGGAAGATTAAAATCATCAGTAGGAATATTGTTTGTTATTTTGAATTTTTTTGGTGTATCAATAGGACAGACAAGCAGTTTGAGATCTTTAAGTAACAACTTCAGTTTTGTACTGTCATTCCAACTTTCCTTCAGATCTAAAATGTTGAGAGTTGTGCCACATTCAGTAGTCTTTTTGTTAAACGTAACCATTGGTATATCTACATCTGTGGCTTTTTTGGATTGACCGAATAGTTTCCAATCAAATTCGAGTTCATGGCCAGTTCTTTCACTTTTAACCGCCGTTTTAAGCAATAGTTTATTACCGAGGCTATGTGATGCGAAACGGCCGATGCCTTTTGCTCCCACTGGGACTCTATCGAATACCAGCGTTTTTACAATATCTTTTTTATGTGGGGATCCAACATCCATGAATTTGTCTTTGATATCTGTCAATCCCATCCCAACGCCTTCGTCAACTATGCGGATTGATGTATTGTGTTTGACCAAATTCACAAATTCAAGAGATACCTTCTCGCTGTCCGCGTCGTATGCGTTCTTAATTAGTTCAGCAACAGCAATGTTTGAGTTAGATATGGATTCTTCGCCAAGTTCGGCGATGATATTTCCATTGAATGTGAATCTAAATGTTCCAGTCTCTTTTTTGTTCTGTAATTTAGCCATATGTTTACCTTAAGAGGCGGATAAGTTTTTCCGCAATAATCTTAGAAAACATTGGTGGTACAGCGTTACCAATTTGTCTAAACTTTGAAGTTCTCGTTCCCTCAAAATAATAATTATCCGGAAAGGTCTGAAGCCTTGCGGCCTCCCTTACAGTTAACGATCTATTTTGCTTTATGTCCGGATGAATATAATAGTGCCCATCTTTGGCAATATGCGCAATTATTGTATGACAAGAAGGTGCCGAACAGTCAACAACCTTAAATTTATCAAGGAAGGAATTTCTATTTTTACGAGTCTTTAGTTTCTCAGGTAATTCATTGTAGCGCATATTCCTGCCGCGATTCTTTTTTTTAACAGCTATTTTATATATTTCAAGATCCCGCTTTAATTGCGGGCGTGCCTTATGATCGATAAGCAAAGGTAGTTCCCTACTGGTAATCCCCAGGCGACGTTGCAGTAATGATTTGCTCTTATAGACAACACATTCTGATCCTTCACCAGCATGAAGCTTCGGCAAATCTCCTATGAAATCCGCCACTTTGTATGTTCTTTTTACAGTTTGAAAACTTGGATATTGTAAGATGCCGGAATCCCTGCGCCAACCTATAAGGATGACCCGTTTCCTGTTTTGAGGCACGCCAAAATCTGAAGTATTAAAAATTTCATAATCTGCTGTATAACCTGCAACTTTCATTATTCGAAGCATATTTTTTAGATATATGCCCTTGCCAGCATTCAGGAGTCCCGGAACATTTTCAAATACAAACAGTTTAGGCTTGAGGGCTTTAAGAAATTCAACATAATATTGATAAAGAAATTTTCGTTGATCCCGCTTCATCCTTTTTCTATCTGACGAACGGCCTATATTGGAATATGCCTGACAAGGTGGACCGCCGATCATCATGTCCAACTTTCTATTACCCAATCTTTCTTTAACATCCCTTATCAACTCTTTCAGGTTGCCCCGAGAAATTTCCGCCTGAATCACTGAATCGAACTCTTTTTCAAGATGATATTTATATTTTAGCGTCTCTCTGTCTATCTTTCCAAGAAGATATTTTTTATACACCCCCAAGTTGCCAGCTTTTTTTAAAGAATGAAATGACATACGCGTTCTTATCGTTTCACAGGCATCCTTGTCCATCTCAATGTGGGCAATTGGATCGCATCCTGACGCGAGAAAACCTTCGGAGAATCCTCCCGCACCAGCAAACAAATCAATGAAGGTTTTTAACGAGCTCATTAAAGGTCTTTTCAATTTTCTTTTTTGTTAACTGACATTCGTATATAACTTTTACCTTCCAACCCGATTTTTTCAGGGAGGCGATATTTCTGGCATCTACTAATTTATTTCTTTTTATTTTAGCGACCCACCACTTGGTATTTGTTTTGGGAATTACAAAATCTTTACATTGGTTATGACCATGCCAGAAGCAACCATGTACAAAAATAACAGTTTTGTATTTCGGAAGTACGATATCCGGCTTGCCGGGTAAGTCCTTGCGATGAAGACGGAAGCGAAATCCCCTCCTGTGAAGCATTGAACGGACTATCAATTCCGGCTTCGTGTCTTTGCTTCGTATTTGAGACATATTCCAGCTTCGGTGTTCTTTAGAAATAGTATCGACCATAATTTCTCTAACTTCTTAAATCATTTTCGAAACTTACGTTGCGCGTATTATAAAACAGGTCAATATAAATCAACTCAACTTGGCTCATATTTCTTTTATGCTCCATGTCGCAATTATACTAAAACATCTCTCCAAGGTGCGGAGTTTTAATTTAGCACTACTTTCGGACATAATCAAGCAGAAATTCTAAAAGCCTTTGGCCATTTTCGTGCTGAGTGCTGCGTACTGAGTTCTGCCCTTCGACTTGCTCAGGACAAGCGTTCTGCGTTCCGCTCCAATGAGATAGCTAACAACGGCATCTCACGGGATAAAGTATTGCGGATTGAGATTGTGCCGTGAGGCATCCCTTCGGGACCGCGGCCATCTTCTATCGTGAAGCGTGAAGCGTACAGCCCCTATGAGATAGCTAACAACGGCATCTCACGGGATAAAGTATTGCGGATTGAGATTGCCGCGGCTTCTCCGCAAAAGCTGCGAAGCCTCACAATGACAAAAACCTTCGTCTATCGTGCAGCGTGCGGCGTATGTCGTGCTGAGTTCTGAGTGCTGTGTGCTGCGTACTTCGTATTGAGTCCTGCGTCCAACATACATCAATCGTCTCTGCGAATAGTACATCTTGTGGATTCCGTATCCCCTGCTTGAGACATGCTGGGGCAGGCAAGTGCGGAATAACAAGAGGGGGATTGTAGCCTTCGGCCGCAACGGCAAATAAAAATCTAACTCTTGACAGAGATGCTGCGACGGAATATATTGAGCATCCTTGTTTATGAGGGGGTAGCTCTCATAGGCTCAGGGATGTGCGTTTGAGAAATTGAACGATTCAAAAAGAAGTTAGATTTGAAAATTTTTATTTGTGGAGAATTTTAGTATGGCAGAAAAAAGGGTGTATTTTTTCGGCGGCGGTAAGGCTGAAGGCAATGCGAAGATGAAGGAACTTCTGGGCGGTAAGGGGGCGAATCTTGCCGAGATGACGAATCTGGGTGTGCCGGTGCCGCCGGGATTTACGATTGCGACGAAGGTGTGCAGGGAATATTATAAATCCCGTGGCAAATGGCCGAAAGGGCTTGAGCAGGAGGTGGATAAGAACCTCGCTAAGCTGGAAAAGGCAATGGACGCCAAGCTCGGCGATCCTGAAAAACCGCTACTGGTCAGTGTCAGAAGCGGAGCAGCCGTATCGATGCCTGGAATGATGGACACGGTGCTCAACTTAGGATTAAATGATGATGTCATTGAAGGTGTTATACGCAAAACCAAAAATCCGCGCTTTGCATACGATATCTATCGCCGCTTCATCGACATGTTCGGTGACGTAGTCATGGGCTGCAACCACGAATACTTCGAAGAAGTCATCCACGCCGCCAAGGAAAAAGCCAGGGTCCATCTCGATAACGAACTCAACACAACACAACTCAAAGACGTCGTCGAGAAATACAAAGCCGTCTACAAAAAGCACGTCGGCGAATTATTCCCACAGGACGGCAAAGCCCAGCTCCAGCACGCCATCAACGCCGTCTTCGGCTCATGGAACGCCGACCGGGCAATCAAATATCGCCAGCTCAACAAAATCACCGGCCTTCTCGGCACCGCCGTCAACGTCCAGGCCATGGTCTTCGGCAACATGGGCAAGGACTGCGGCACCGGCGTCTGCTTCACACGCAATCCGAGCACCGGCAAAAAAGAATTCTACGGCGAATACCTCATGAACGCCCAGGGCGAAGACGTCGTCGCCGGCATCCGCACGCCCCTGCCGCTGAAAAAATTATCACGCCGCATGCCAAAGGCCTACAAACAACTCACTGCCCTGATGACACGACTGGAAAAGCACTACAAAGACATGCAGGACATGGAATTCACCATCCAGAACAAAATCCTCTACATCCTCCAGACGCGAACCGGCAAGCGCACGGCCGAAGCAGCGGTAAAAACCGCCGTCGATATGGTTGCCGAAAGACTCATCCCCAAAAAGGAAGCCGTCAACCGTGTCACCCCGGAACAGTTGGACCGCCTGCTGCACCCGCACTTCGACCCGAAGGCAAAACGCAACGTCATCGCCAAGGGACTGCCAGCCTCACCAGGCGCCGCCGTCGGACAGATTGTCTTCACCGCCGATTCCGCGGAAGCATGGAACAAAAAGGGCAAAAAGGTCATCCTCGTCCGCATCGAGACCAGCCCGGAAGATATCGGCGGCATGGATGCAGCCGAAGGCATTCTTACCGAACGAGGTGGTATGACTTCACACGCGGCAGTCGTCGCACGCGGCATGGGTAAATGTTGTGTCGCCGGCGTCAGCGCACTAAGCATAAACTACGCAACGAAAAAACTCACCGTTGACAAAAAGACTCTCAAGGAAGGTGACTGGATGAGCCTGGACGGTTCATCCGGCGAAGTAATGACCGGGCAACTTGCCACGGTCGAGCCTACTCTAAGTGGTGACTTCGGTAAGTTTCTGACGATTTGCGACCAGGTCCGCAGACTGGGCGTTCGCACAAATGCCGATACGCCGGAAGATTCCAAACGGGCAAGAGACTTCGGTGCCGAAGGTATCGGCCTTACAAGGACCGAGCACATGTTCTTCGAAGGCGACCGCATCTGGCCCGTCCGCCAGATGATTCTTGCCGCCGATGATTATGCCGTAATGCTCGAAAAAATCCGAACAGCCCAGACGGCGAAAGAGAAAAAGGCAATCGAGAAAGAATACGCCGTCGCCAAAAAAGAATTCGAAGGCGCATTGAAGAAACTGCTGCCGTACCAACGGCGTGACTTCGAAGGTATCTTCACAGCTATGGCCGGTCTGCCGGTGACAATTCGTTTACTTGACCCGCCGTTACATGAATTCCTGCCGCAGGATAGTAAGAGCCAGGCGGAAATGGCAAGGCGGCTGAAAGTCAAACCGGCGGTAGTCAAGGCAAAGGTAGAGCAGTTGCATGAAATGAATCCCATGCTGGGTCATCGCGGCTGCCGTCTGACAATTTCCTATCCGGCCATCGGCCGAATGCAGGCAAGAGCAATTATCGAAGCGGCGTTGAACGTCCAGAAAAAAGGAAAAAAGGTACTACCGGAAATCATGATTCCGCTGGTTGGCGCAGTTCCTGAATTGAAGCTGGTCAAGGATGAAATCGTTGACGAGATCAAGCAGGTCTTCAAAGAAAGAAAAGCAAGAATTAAATACATGGTCGGGACGATGATTGAAGTACCACGGGCTGCACTTACCGCCAACGAAATTGCAAAAGAGGCGGAGTTCTTCAGCTTCGGGACAAACGACCTGACGCAGATGACGATGGGTTTCTCGCGCGACGACGCCGGCAAGTTCTTAGGCGAATACGTCCGCAAAGGCATTTACGCTTCCGACCCGTTCCAGCAGCTCGACCAGACCGGCGTAGGAAAACTCGTCGAGATGGGGACAAAGCTCGGCAGAAAAACCCGCAAGAAACTGAAGGTCGGTATCTGCGGCGAGCACGGCGGCGAACCAAGCAGTATTGACTTCTGTCACCGTGTCGGCATGAACTACGTCTCCTGCTCACCGTTTAGAGTACCTATCGCAAGACTGGCAGCAGCCCAGGCAGCGGCGAAAGAAAAGTAAAAAATCAAAATGCAAAGTGCAAAATTGTGGAAGTCATCGTAGCAAGACTGCGATTCCATAAAACAAAATACTTAGCCCCCCGGTTCTACCGGGGGGTTTTTTATTAATGCCCCTCCTGTCATGTCGAGCACAGCCGAGACATCTAATAAAACTATCATTGCGAGAAGTTCCGATTTAATCGGAACGACAAAGCAATCTCCTTTTTTCATTGTTGGAAAACAACCGGTCTCTGTATAGAATATTTAAATC
Source organism: uncultured Pirellulales bacterium (assembly GCA_964569935.1). Lineage (GTDB taxonomy): Bacteria > Planctomycetota > Phycisphaerae > Sedimentisphaerales > Anaerobacaceae > JAFGPS01. Next base: position 658 of record CAZMWN010000183.1, on the reverse strand, counting down.
GAAGGTTTAACGTTCTCAACCATCCATTTATAAAGGGGCTATTATGAAAAAGAATCCGGCTCTTAAAATTATAAATCCTATCTTGTTGGTACTGATTATCAGCCAGGCGGTAACGGGATTGTTTCATACGAAGCTCTCGCCGGAGACCTTCGAGACTATTCATGAAGGAGGCGGCCTGATTCTGCTCGGCCTTGTCATCGTCCATTTAATATTGAACTTCAACTGGATAAGGGCAAGTTACTTCCATAAAAAACGCGCGATTTAAGAAGTCTCGAACAAGCGGCAATTTTACCCGGTCATTCCTGCGAAGGCAGGAATCCAAACGAGATACGAGATACCAGATACGAACGACGAAAGAGACCGGGGGGGGGTTTTCTAAAATGTCTGCATGAACGAAATCAAATTACGAATCAATATAAAGGCATAGAAAATCAGCGCAAGTGCAATTGGAACTGTGAGGACCCAGACAAAGATTATTGCTATAATTCGAGCGACTTGTTTGGGCTGAAAAATCTCCTTTACATCCTGCGGGAACCTGTGAATGACCTCATAGCACCACCAGGAGCCCAGAATATACGCACCAGCTATGGCCATAGCTTTATACAACATCATGAGAACACCTCCGTCTTTACCCCGTGAGATAGAACAGACAATTATC
>CAZMWN010000182.1:0-7438 GCA_964569935.1 uncultured Pirellulales bacterium | reverse complement strand
TTTGGAAACACAATCACAACCTGAAAAGATTGAACAAAAGAGCAGCAGATAATGATGGCCTCCGTTAAACCAGTCCGGGATGTCGTGATTCATATCACTCAAAATTTCAAAGGCATAAAAATTTCTTTGCCCAGGCTAAAAAAACTGGTCAAAACCATCTGCAGCCGTTTTTTAAGAAAAAACATACAAGATGCCTGTTCTGCTGGAACTAAATACGAGATTAATATAGCAATCGTTGAAGACGCCGAATTTCGAGATTTAAACAGGCGGTTTCTAAATCGTAATGCCACTTCCGACTGTTTGAGTTTCGATTTATCCGATGACGAAGAGTCAGATTCTTCAAAACTATTAGAGATAGTTGTCAATGGAGAACTGGCCGTTAAGCAGGCCAATTTATTCGGGCATTCGGACGAGGCCGAACTGGCGCTTTATGTAACGCATGGCCTGCTGCATAATCTCGGATTCGACGATTCTACACCGAGCAAGGCCCGAAAAATGCATCACATTGAGGACGAAATTTTGCAGCAACTTGGTTACGGTTTAGTATATAATAAGAGCATAAGTGCACAGGAACGTAAGAAAGTAAAAAAATAAATTACCTGTGTATAATAATTGAAAGGGTATAAAGAAGTGGACTATATGGGATGGGCGGTATTGCTTATTTGCTTTCTCGCAGGCGGGACATTGTTCTTTTCCGTCAATGCCGTCGCTTTGAGAACGTTCTCGCACGTCAAATTACAAGACGCATTCAAAGCTGCAAATAGAAAAGAAAATCACGAAGATCTCACTGCGCAGTTAGCTGAAAAAGCCGAAGAGTTGATTTTAACATGCTGGTTATATCGGCTGATTTTCAATATGTGCATATTGCTGCTGTTAGTTGACGTTATTACAACATTTCGACAATCGAATACACTAATCAACTATCTCCTCGCATTTGTCATTGCAATAATAATATTCTCGACGTTTAGCCTGGCAATTCCTCATGCCTGGGCTAAATATGCAGGTGAGAAGGTCCTGAGTCGAACTTACAGGCTGCTGATGTTTCTTTCGATCATAGTCTCGCCCTTTCTTTACATTTTTAGATTGTATGACGGCTTCGTTCGACGTCTGGCGGGAATAGCCGAAACAACACCACAGGAACAACAGGAAGAAAAGCAGGAAGAATTCTTAACCGGCCTTGAGCAGCACAGAACTGAAGGCGTCCTTGATGAAGAAGAGCAGGAGATGATTGAAAACGTACTGGAGCTAAGCAGTAGTACAGCTAACGAGATTATGACCCCGCGTACGGACATCATAGCAGTAGAGGTCAGCTCCGATTTGCAAAAGGTCCTGGATACTATCAACAAGGCCGGGCATACCCGTGTGCCGGTGTATGAGGGCAATATTGATAATATCGTCGGTCTTATCTACGCCAAGGACCTGCTGCCCGAGATCGGCAAAAATCCCGCAGATTTCAAACTCCGCGACAAAATCAGGAATGCTTATTTTGTGCCGGAAACAAAACTCCTCAGGACCTTGCTGCATGAGTTTCAAAATCAGAAACTGCATATCGCGGTTGTGCTCGATGAATACGGCGGGACGGCAGGCATCGTGACATTGGAGGATATTCTCGAAGAGCTTGTCGGCGAAATAACAGATGAATACGAAGAAACGCCGACCGAACCAATCAAGAAAATTAATCAGAATACGATTGAAACCGATGCAAGAATATCCGTTGATGATTTAAACGATGAGTTTGAACTGGACCTGCCTGAAGACGAAGATTACGAAACTATCGGTGGTTTTGTCTTCTCTCGTCTGGGTTATATCCCGAAAACGGGGGAAAGTTTTGACTACGAAAATCTGAAATTCACTATTGCCTCGGCTGAGACCAGAAAAATCAAACGTATTCAAATCCAAAAAATCGAAAATGAGAAGTGAACCAAAGTGACTAAAGTGAGCTAAAGTGACTAAAGTGATTAAAGTTGGCTTAAGCGTAGCAATCTCGATGTATATCGGGGCTCTCAACTTTAGGCACTCCAAACTTTAGGCACTTTTTCCAATTATGTTGATAAAAGATATGGCTATCTGCATACGTGCCGTCGATTTTTCCGAAACTTCCCAAATCGTCACTTTTTTCACTAAAGCAAACGGCAAAATCGACGCAATTGCCAAAGGCTCCAAACGACCCAAATCAGCCTTCGATGGCCCTATTGAAATATTCTCACATGGAAGAATCGTTTTTTCCGATTCGAATAGAGAGAAACTCGCCACACTGACCGAATTCGAATCCGCCTCCGGCACACGAGGCTTCACCGAGCTGAGCAGCGACCTTTTCGTGTTAAATTGTTGTTATTTCGCCGCCGAACTGCTCAATAAAATGACGCACGATTACGATCCGCATCCGGAACTCTTCGATAGCTTCCTCGAGTTCCTGCAAAATGCGACCGAGAAAGAAAGCAAGAACCAGATGCTGGCTTTATTGATTCTGTTTCAACTATCTCTGCTAAAAGAGGTCGGTTTAAAGCCAGTACTGGATTGCTGTGCAAACTGCAAATCGAGTCACTCCTCAGGACACCTAATGGCGGAATCACGAACCACGAGCCACGAGATGTATTTCAGCAGTTCCGCCAACGGCATCATTTGCAGGGACTGCGAGGCGAGTTTCCCGGATAAGATTCGACTATCGAAAACGGCGGCCAATTGCCTTGGCAATTTGAAACTAATCGCCGAAGCAAAGGAAAAAACACTGAACGAAATCGAGGGAATTTTAATTCACCATTTCACCGAGCTTCTCGGCTACAAACCAAAAATGGCAAAACACATCCTGAAAAACTGAATCTCGATCTGCTCATGGCGACATGCTTGCCTCGACAGTTCCACCATAGGCGCCCATGTTTATCCTGCCTCCATTGGGCGATGGCTCAAGGCCAACCGGGCTTGTTGGATCTCCTGCATCAATGCACGGACTCGTCACATCATCGAATACCCAGCTTCTATCGTTTAGATTCCACCGTCCGACTTGAGACATCAAATGGTAATCACCGCTGTCTGCATCCACAAATAAAGGATTGATATCGATGTTACCATCACCCCAACTAAGAACAGCCACCGGGCCAAGTGAGATTCCTCCTTGTCCTCCCATTATATCCGTATATGAAATGGTTAACCTTGTTTTGACATGCAACTCCGGTGCGGACTGGCCAACGTTGCCCCAAAAGATGCAGTTTGTCAACGTTGTCTCAGCGGTGCTATCTACATACATTCCCCCGCCATTGTTTTGTCCTGAATTCCCACTGAAAGTGCAGTTGGCGATGATTGGGGCAGAGTTTTTTATACTGTGTATACCTCCACCATTTCTTGCTGAATTTCCGATGAAGATACAATTCTCAAAGATTGGTGAACAACTTGCTGAATTATGAATGGCTCCTCCATTCCTCGCTGAATTTCCAGAAAAGGTGCAATTCTCAAAAATTGGTGAGGTACTCCCGATGATAGTGACAGCACCTCCATTTCCCACAGCATGATTTGCACTGAAAATGCAATAGGTAATTGTAGGTGCCGAATTATCAATTCTAATGGCCCCTCCGCGATTAGTTAGCCCGTTTGTAATCGTAAAGCCTGACAACACCGAATGTTCCTGTTCGCCATGCCAGAAAAAGAAAGCGCGACGGTGCTCATCATTGGTGGCATTGCAGTCGATCACTGTAGCCGCAACCACGCTCGGGTCACCCGGATCCATGCTTCTAAGCGTAATGGCTTTGCCATGAAAGTCAATAGCGCAATTACCGATACCTTTATAAATGCCATCGAGCACAATAATGGTATCTCGAGAACCTACTTGATCAATTGCCTCCTGAATAGCATCAAATGGGTGATCCAAAGAGCCATCCTCATTAGGATCACTAACTTCCGGATTGTATGGTCCGAGATCAAATGGTGCATCATCATCCACGTAAATAATCCTCGGTGGTCGTGGACCTGGTGCAAGAGTTGGATCTCCAAACATACCAAACTGGGCTGGACCGGAAGGAACTCCATCGGTGATACGCTCATTCAAGAAAGCCAACTGTGCTTCTCCGAGACATTTCCCCTCTCCCAATGTCTCATAGAAAGCTCTTCTTCCACCCACGCTATTAAGTAGCCCCCAAGATGCCAGACCGTATGAATCTGTGAAGATATACCAGCCATCCATGTAATTGGCGCCCCACCAATAGTAGGTTCCACACGAGAAAATATCATAAAAGAAACAACAAGGATCAGTGTCAATGATGTGATTGTAATTTACCCATGTGCGTTCGACTTTGAATAGATTTTCTAAGTCAACATAATCTTCAGAAGAATAATCGGCCTTCCATTCATTAGCACCATTTATTTCACTTTCACTGGGTTCGACAGAATGCTCGCCATCAAGATAGTCCTCGCTCAGACGTGTGTCATCATCTGGATTTTTGTACCATCCATTGATCAGCCATTCACGGATATATCCCGAGCGGGGTAGTGGTGTTTGCTGAGGCTTTACGTTGTTAAGCAAATAGGAAAGATTCGTGATATCCTGGCCCGAAAGGCCACTGAAACGCGCACTAAACTGCCAGCCTCCATATTTGTCGCTCACTTTCATAAGCAACCTATTCCAGCCTTCATCAAGGAAAACATTCACAATATCCTGCTCAAATTGATGCCCACGGTACACATCATTAGTGTGGACATTTGTGCCGTTTAGCCATACCTTTACTCCGTCGTCGCTGCCTAACCTTAATTGCACTTCTTGGAGGACAGGAGAGTAAACATAGCAGTGAGCATAGGCTACGGCCTTACAAGGTTTATTCGGATGTCCATGTCCATATCCCCAGCCGTGGGCCCACAGTCGGACAAGCTCATAACCCTCTGTTAGTCTTTGTAGATAGTCACCAGCTGAAGTCTGTTGATTATCATCAACGAGAGTGACATCATTATAAAGGTAATTTAAAGTAGTCTGACGGCCAGCCCAGTCATCTTCAGCATAATCGAGGCCTCTTTTAGGTAACGTTAATGTGCCCTCACGATAAGCGTGGTTCTTCCTGAAGTAATTCTCTACAAGTGCCACCTTCTCGGCATCATCAACCTGGAGAGACTCAACATACAACCTGCTTGTCCAGATTTCGGGGGCAAGGTCTCCTTGTCCAGGAAGTTGTTGGTCAAACAAACCATTGCCATCCGAGTCTATCCATTCACAGTCCATATCTCTATAATAGAGCTCAATTACCCATCCTTCTTCTGAGCCTGCTTCATCTTCATACCAAGCTATAGGGAATTCTCCGATAAGAATGCAACCGACCATACCTTGCTCATACTCCTGCTTTATTAGGTCTTTAAGTTCTTGAGCCGCTTCGAGTTCCTGTTTAGGATCAGGGCTTGTTCCTTCTTCAGTTGTGTAAAGTACTACTAACCAGCCAGATGATTCTAAATCAGCAATGTACTGCCAGATGGAATCGGAAATCTGCTCGAATATTTTATCATTCACAAATATACCGAAAGTCCTTTGTCTGCCGATGGTCTCTTCATGACCACTAAGGTCAAGCTCGAGTATTTCTTCAAATGTAGTGTAGAGATGTTGCTTTTGAAAGGGGCGATAAGATCGTTTGTTGATGAAGTCCCGATAACTAGGCGGATTGCCATACTCATATAGCCAGAGAGTCTCAACATCCTGGACTGAGTCTATCTCGAATTGGTAGATATCTTGATCCAATGAAACCTCTTCGCTTTCCAAGTTTATATCCGGAACGTCCTGAGGTCTATTGCAGTCATCGAACCATTTCGCGTCGTCATTTTCGCCAACAGCAAATGAACAAAACACCGCCACAATCAGGATTATAATCATTATCTGTAGAATTCGTGAATTTCTCGCCACTACCATTTTTTTCTACCTCCTTCCCCCCAATTACCTTGTAACTGGATAAACGAACGTATTTCCTCTTGTCCAACTATTACAAATAGAAATGCACTGTCAGGATGTTTAATCTTTGCTCGCTGTTATGTAGTATAACAGATGGGGATTGTTTGAATCAAGGACAAAATCGGATAAGTTATTGCCCGGGCTGTTCGAAGAGTTCGGACTGTTCAGAGGTCTTTTTCTTGTGGGGCTTGAGGCCCAAATGTTGGCAGGCCTGCTGGGTGACTTCTCGTCCTCGTTTGGTTCGGCGAAGGAAGCCTATCTGCAGCAGATACGGCTCGACTACGTCCTCAAGTGTGTCCCTTTCTTCGCCGAGTGTGGCGGCAATGGCTTCGATACCGGCCGGGCCGCCGTCATAGACATCGACAAGGGCGCGCAAAACGGCCCTGTCCAATTCATCCAGACCAAGCGGATCGATCCTTTCCATTTTGAGCGAGCTTTCGACAATAGCTGTGCTGAGAACACCGGTCCCTTTGACCTGTGCATAGTCACGCACCCGCTTGAGCAGGCGATTCGCCACTCTCGGCGTCCCTCGGGAGCAGGCGGCAATCAGTTCGAGCGTTCCATCTTCACACTTTATATCGAGAAGCTTCGCCGAGCGGGCTAAAATCTCAGTCAAATCGTCGCTGCTGTAAAAATCCAGATGATACAACATTCCGAACCGGCTTCGAAGCGGAGCGCTGAGCAGTCCCGCTCGCGTCGTTGCACCAATCAGTGTAAAACGCTTGAGCGGAAAATTAATCGTCTTGGCGTGCAGGCCGCTATCGACGGTGAAATCGACCTTGAAATCCTCCATCGCCGGATATATGAACTCTTCGACCGGCGTGCTGAGCCGGTGAATCTCATCGATAAAAAGAACCTCGCCGGTATTAATATTGCTCAACAGACCCATTATGTCACCGGCCTTCGCCAAAGCCGGGCCGGATGAGCATCGAATCCTGGTCTCCATCTCGTTCGCCACCACATTAGCCAGCGTGGTTTTTCCCAGACCGGGCGGACCATAGAACAGAATGTGCTCCAGAGGCTCGGACCTCAGCTTAGCTGCTTCTATGGCTATCGCAAGTTTTTCTCTGACGTTATGCTGACCCACGCATTCAGCTAAAAACTTTGGTCTAAGTGAGACGTTTAAACTTTCTTCCTGCTCGTTCAAAGATTGCCCGCTTATAATTCTTCCTATTGCCATAACCTAAAGTTAAATATCAAATATTAAATATTAAAGTTGTGGAATTGCCGCTTCGCGGCAATGACTTCCTCAATTTTGCTTTTTACATTTTACTTTTTGATTTTATCCTTTATACTTCGACACCTTGTTTGAGTCTATATACCAGCGGCACGAGCGCCTCGGCCGAGGTTATATTAGGATGCCTCTGGCGAGCCAGCTCGATAAGCTCCATCGCTTCGGCTCTTTTTTCGCCCCAGGCGATTAGAATTTCAAGAGCTTCTAACTGGTACGGCTTAAATCCGAGTTCCGATAGTGCGCCAAGTTCGGCCCCGACTGCGAAGCTCTTCAATTTGCCGCGTAGTTCG
>CAZMWN010000181.1:0-7468 GCA_964569935.1 uncultured Pirellulales bacterium | reverse complement strand
AATTGAGATACAAATGGGCGCTTTGGCAAAATTACGTAATATCGGGATAATGGCTCATATCGACGCCGGTAAGACAACTGTTACCGAGCGAATACTTTATTATGCGGGCAAAACATACAAAATGGGGGAAGTTCATAATGGCACTGCTGTAATGGACTTTATGGAAGAGGAGCAACAAAGAGGAATTACTATCACTTCTGCAGCGACAAAATGTCCCTGGAAGGGTATTGACATTAACCTTATTGATACGCCCGGGCACATTGACTTTACCGCTGAAGTAGAGAGGTCGTTGCGCGTTCTGGATGGTGCTGTAGCTGTGTTTGATGGCAGCGAAGGTGTGCAGGCGCAGAGTGAGACAGTCTGGAGACAAGGGCAAAAATACGGTCTGCCTTGCCTTTTTTTTGTAAATAAGATGGACAAGGTAGGTGCCGATTTTGAGATGACTATCGATAGTATACGCGATAAGCTCCTTGCCAATCCTGTTATAGTGCAGATTCCAATTGGTGCAGAGAATTCTTTTGAGGGAGTGATAGATCTCATCAAGATGCAGGCTGTTTTTTATAAATCCGAAAAGATGGGAGCGGTTTTTGAAGAGACTGAAATCCCTGAAGAATTACAGGAAATCGCCCTTCAAAGCAGAAACCAGACAATCGAGCTTGCAGCCGAGTATGATGAGGCACTGATGGACGCCTATGTCCATGACAAGCCAATCGAAATGGAAATGATTACCAGGGCAATCAGAAAAGGGACTTTAAGTAACAAGCTTCATCCGGTTTTTGTTGGCTCTGCCTTGAAGTACATTGGTGTGCAGAGGCTGCTCGATGGTGTTGTAGCTTATCTGCCTTCTCCATTGGACAAACCCATTCTTACAGGACACAAGCCGAATGATACCGACAAGGAGGTATCTATCAAGTGTGATCCCAATGGCAGCCTGGTGGCGCTTGCATTCAAGATTACCAACGATGTTCATGGCGACCTGTATTTTTTGAGGATATACCAGGGCAAATTGAAGTCTGGCAGCAGAATCCTGAATGCAAATCGCAACCGGCGAGAGAATATAACCAGAATATTTGAAATGCATGCCAACGAACGAAGGGTATTAGAATCAACCAGTGCCGGCGACATTGTCGCGGTTATAGGTTTAAAAAAGACCCTCACTGGTGATACAATCTGTGATCCTAAAAAACCTGTTTGTTTGCCAAATATTACTTTTCCCCAGACGGTTATTAATATGTCGATAGAACCTCGGACTGCTGATGAAAGGATTAAATTGGCAGAAGCACTGGGGGCCTTGAAACGCGAAGATCCAACCTTTGAATCTAAGGTGGATAGCGAAACTGGGCAAACTATTATCAGCGGAATGGGTGAATTACATCTGGAAGTGTTGCAGCATAAATTGATACGAGAGAAAGGTGTGGACATAAGGATAGGCAAACCACGAGTTGCTTATAAGGAAGCTATCACAAAATCTGCCCAGGCAGAAGGAAAATTCATACGTCAAACAGGGGGGCATGGTCAATATGGGCATGTTGTTTTGCAGATTGAGCCGCTTTTAACTCAGGATGGTCACTGGAGTAGTGATATTGAGTTCACGAGCCATGCCCCTGCCGATGAGGTTCCGAAAGAATATATCCCTGATGTTGAAAGGGGTTGTAAGGATGCTTTAAGCAGTGGTGTATTAGCAGGCTATCCTGTTATTGGAACTAAAGTTACGTTAATTGGTGGCTCGTTCCATTCTGTGGATTCTTCAAGTCTGGCTTTTGAGCAGGCGGCTGCAATTGCGATCGAAAAGCTGGTTAAAAATGCAGGGCCGATTTTGCTTGAACCAGTAATGCGGATTCAAGTGATTGTACCACAGGCTAATTTTGGAGCAGTACAGGGCAATTTGCTTGCAAAAAGGGGTATGATCACTAATTGTCGAGTACACGGGAATATGCAGGTGATTGATGCCAAAGCCCCTCTTGCAGAGATGTTTGGGTATTCCAGTGAAATCAGGAGTATAACAGCCGGTCGGGGGACCTATACTATGGAACCTCTGAACTATGAGAAGATTCCCGAGCAGCTTGCCAAGCAAATTATTTTTTAAAAAAAATGTATTTTTTTTGAATTTTAACTGAAAATTTTTAACATTTTATTGACAGTTTTATTTTTGTTTGATACTTATGAGGGTTTTCAGCCGTAGCGAGCATCGTCACGGATGACTTTGCGTGAATTAAGTTGGGCTGTGGCAAGTCAGGTATAACGTAGTCAGGGATGGTTTATCGACTTTGTTAGGGGTATCATGAAAGCCCGGAAACGGTCTTGAATGCGTCCTGAGATGGGCTTGACCCCAACTCTTAAACTCTTAAGGAAGGCACATTTGACAGTTTGACATTGATTACATCTAACGGAAATGTGAAATTGGTAATCAAAAGTCAATGAAAACAGCCTTTCCTGCCAATACCAGATAGATTAAGTATAGCAAATAGCAGGAAGACTATAGGCTGACAAAAGGAATTTATTGCTCTTATTTAATAAGTTAATATTTATCAAGCTTATATGTGCTGGAAATATCATGAACTCCTTTTAGGAATTAGGACAACGGGAAATATTCTTTTTGTAAAATGGGCAAATTTCTAAAAGGTGAGATAGAATCAAGAAAACTGCTTTTGTGCTTGTAAAAATCTTGTTGCACCTGCTTTTGTAAGTGTAACACCGAGTTAAAAGGAGCACCAAGTAGATTGCAGTAGTTCCGAGGACAATTATGGTTGCTGAAACTGAAAGAATTAGAATCAAGATGGAATCCTACGATGCCAGGACTCTTGATACATCTGCTAAAGAGATAGTAGAGCATGCTCGGAAGACTAATGCCCGTGTTAGTGGTCCTGTGCCATTGCCTACACGCGTTGAAAGATATACTGTTTTACGAAGTCCTCACATTGATAAAAAATCGCGCGAACAGTTTGAATTAAGGACTCATAAACGCTTGATCGATATTCACGAAGCCAACGCGAGAACAGTAGAAGTTTTGAATCGCTTAGTTGTTCCGGCAGGGGTTTTTGTAAGGATTAAGGCCTAAGGCCGAATGAGTAAATAAACGGCCTGAATGGGAAGCACGAAATAATGGCAATGCTGTTGGGAAAAAAAGTTGGAATGACGCAGACTTATGACGAATCGGGCAATTTATTGCCTGTCACTGTTATTCAAGCTGGCCCTTGTGTTGTTATCCAGGTAAAAACAACTGAAAGCGATGGATATAACGCTGTTCAGTGTGGTTTCGATGATGTAAAACCTGTATGTAGGAAAAAACCGGAAATTGGACATTCTCAGAAAGCTAAAACCGCTCCAAAGAAATTCGTTAAGGAAATGCGACTGCCGGGTGAAACCGAGCAGCAGTACGAAGTTGGGGATTCCATTACAGTATCGGTTTTTGCTGAAGAAAAATTTATTGATGTAACAGGTATCAGTAAAGGCAAAGGATTTGCTGGTGTTATGAAACGCCACGGTTTTGGTGGATTTCCCGCATCGCACGGAACAGAAAGAAAACACAGGGCTCCTGGCTCAATATCGAGTTTCGCCAGCAATGCCGGTCATGGTGCAGGACCCAAAAAAGGTAAAAGAATGGCAGGCCATCTTGGTAATAGTCGTGTAACAACGAAAAACCATGAGGTGGTTGCGATAGACGAAGAGAAAAACTTGTTGGTTGTGAAAGGTTCCATACCCGGCCCAGCGGGTGGCTATTGTATAGTCCGAAGCGCCAAAAAGGAAAAAGCTAAGGAAAAGGCGTAAATAGTTGAGCTGATTTACAGAAAGACATGTTATTGTCACCTGGTCAGGGATCGGATACGAGATAAGAGAAAATGATTGATTTGGCTGTTTACAACAAAAATGGAAAAGAGGTTGAGAGCTTAAGGGTTGATGAAGCTGCTTTGGGCGGCTCAGTGAGATACCCGTTACTAAAGCAGGCCATTGTTATGTATCACGCTAATAAACGTGTTGGAACAGCCGCAAACAAAGGCAGAAGTATGGTAGCCGGTTCGAGCAGAAAACTCTTCAGGCAAAAAGGTACCGGAAATGCGCGTGTAGGAAACATCAGAACCGGCAAACGTGTCGGCGGCGGTGTTATCTTTGCCAAGAACTCCAGAGATTTTGGTAAACGCATGCCTAAAAAGCAGAAAAGATTAGCCAGAAACTCGGCAATATTAGCAAAGCTTTTAAGTAATAATGTAGTTGTTGTTGACGAATTGAGTTTTGAGAAGCCGCGAACTCGTGATTTTATAAGCATTCTAAATAATTTAAAGATCGAACGTAGTTGCCTTGTAACGATTAGCGTGGCGGATGCCAATCTTTACAAGTCGATTCAGAATGTTCCCAGAGTAGCTGTTATGCCGGTTAATGATTTGAACGCCGGTGAGATCTGTAAATATAATAAAATGGTGTTCACGAAGGAAGCGTTTTTATCTATCTTAAATAAGGACCAGATTAGTAATAATTAGCAGGTATAAGTGTGGATGACTATAATATTATAATTCGACCTTTAATTACCGAGCAGGGAATGCATTTTGCGAATACGAAAGGTGCATACTGCTTTGAGGTGAATAAAAAAGCTAATAAGGCCCAGATAAAAAATGCGGTGGAGAAAATATATAGCGTCAAAGTACTGAAAGTCAGAACAGCCAACCGCCCTGGTAAATATCGCCGGAGAGGCTTGAGTCACGGACAGACTTCGAGTTGGAAAAAAGCTATTGTTTTTCTGAGTTCGGAATTCCACATTGATTTATTCTAAATACCAAAGACGAGATTAGAATTATGGGTATTCGAGTTTATAAACCAACAAGTGCTGGAAGGAGAAATAGTTCGGTTAACGATTATGCTGAACTTACTACCTCAAAGCCGGAGAAGTCGCTTTGTAAGCGGATAAAAAAGAATGGCGGAAGAAACCATCACGGTATCACTACTTCTCGGTTTAGAGGTGGCGGAGCAAGAAAAATATATCGTATTATTGATTTTAAGCGTAATAAAGATGGTATCCCGGCAAAAGTAGCAACGATTGAGTATGATCCCAATAGAAATTGTTTCATATCGCTTGTGCACTATTCTGATGGTGAAAAAAGGTATATTTTATCCCCTCTTAGTCTTAAAACAGGAGACCTGATAGAAAGCGGCTCCGTGTGCGAACCTAAGATAGGTAATGCAATGCCGTTAGCGGCGATTCCTGCTGGTCTTGAGATTCACAATATTGAAATGAGGGCTGGCCAGGGAGCAAAGCTCGTCAGGGGTGCCGGCAACGCTGCAAGAATTGTGGCAAAAGAGGGTGACTGGGTTACTATTATATTGCCAAGCGGTGAAATGCGTATGATTCGCAAGGAATGCCGGGCAACAATTGGCCGGCTAAGTAATCCCGACCACCAGAATGTACGCATTGGCAAAGCCGGGCGAAAGCGGCATATGGGTCGCAGACCACATGTAAGAGGAAAGGCAATGAATCCCGTTGCTCATCCAATGGGTGGTGGAGAAGGCAGGGCAAACGGCGGAAGACATCCCTGTTCGCCTACCGGTGTGCTGGCAAAAGGTGGAAAAACGAGGAATCCACGGAGTCCGAGTAACAACAGGATTATCCGAAGACGAAAAAGTAAAAGGCAGAAGCAACTGAACATATAATTTAATTGTGCAGAAGTGGCACGCGATACGAGAGACCAGATATGGGAAGATCTCTTAAAAAAGGACCGTTCATTGATGAGAAGTTGTTTGTAAAGGTAAACAAGCAGGCTGCTTCCGGTTCGCACGAACCAATAAAGACTTGGGCAAGGAGATGTACCATAGTTCCTGAGTTCGTGGGAATGACATTTCTGGTCCACAATGGCAAAATATTCAATAAGGTTTTCATTACAGAAGATATGGTTGGGCACAAGCTTGGTGAGTTTTCACCTACAAGAACGTTTAAGGGTCATTCAAGCAAGAAAATAAAGTAGTAAAAATCCGTTAGCAATTACGAGAAGCAGAACATGTTAAGTGCCGAGAAGTTAAAACAACTTAGCCAGGAAAGGCAGATTGATATTGAGCAGTTAGCCAAACATCTTGTCAGGGCTGGCCGTGATCAAAAAGAGGCAATAGCAGCTGTTAAAAACTGGCAAAGAGGTCTTTTCAAACCTCAACCTCATGCGGATGATATTCGCCGTCTGGCAGCCGCTCTGTCTGTTGAAGCGAATGATTTGTCCGATTGGCGGTCATCTTGTCGTTTTGCACCAATTTCAGCACGAAAGGCCCGATTAGTTGCTCAATTGATAGCTGGTAGAAGTGTTCAGGATGCGATGGATGTCCTGAAGTTCACAAGAAAACGTGCAGCAACAGTGATTGATAAGGTCTTAAAAAGTGCAGTCGCGGATGCCGATGAAAGGCAGGCTGACGTTGATAATCTCTATGTATGCTGTGCCCGTGTTGATGATGCAGGGATCCGCATCGGAACAAAAAGATGGATAGCAAAAGACAGGGGCAGAGCGCATCCCATTCATAAGAAAGCCTGTCACATATATATAACAGTAACACAATTGTAGATGGTACAAAAGATAACAAAAAACAATATACGATAAGCAAGATTATGGGCCAGAAAGTATCTCCAATAGGTTTTAGAACGGGAATAACGCTTGGGTGGCAGAGTACTTGGTTTGCTCCCAAGTCCAGTTATGGTGATTTTCTTATCGAGGACCAGAAAATCCGTGATTATGTTGATAAAAGATTTAATCGCAGTTTGCCCAAAGGTGCAGTGGCGCAGACTCAAATAATCCGCACCCGCAATGATGTGAAAGTAACACTTCACAGCGCTCGGCCGGGTGTGGTCATTGGTCCAAGAGGCGGTGAAGTCGACAAGTTACGAGAAGAGCTTGAGGAGATAACAGGTCGAAAAATAAGTGTTAACGTGATCGAGATTAAGGAACCAGACCTCAACGCCACTTTAGTAGCCGAAGCAATTGCTGAGCAATTAAGTAAGCGAGCATCATTCAGACGCACGATGAAGCAATTTTGTGAAGCGGCTGTTAATGCCGGTGCCAAAGGAGTAAAGATTATCTGCTCGGGACGTTTAGCCGGTTCGGAAATGGCAAGAAAGGAAACGCAAAAGCTTGGCAGTATTCCATTGCATACTCTGGATGCCAACGTAGATTATGCCGTGGCAACATCGAGGACAACTTACGGAGCCATTGGCATTAAAGTCTGGATTTATAAAGGTAAATTTGGCGAAGAAATAGAGAAGGGTTTCCAGCGCCAAAGACGTCACCCGCCAAGGCGTGTTAGCTCTGGGCAATCAGAAAAAAGAAGTAGTAGGACCGTGACAAAGAAGAAGTCTAAAAGCTCCCAGGGAGAAGATGGACAGAATAAACCGACAGAGCCGGGTGAGGGCGAATTAAATCCAACTCAATCAAGTTGAAAAAGTGCTGTATCGAATAGAAACTTTATAAAGGTTCTAAGAAAATGGCAATGATGCCGAAAAGAG
>CAZMWN010000180.1:0-7496 GCA_964569935.1 uncultured Pirellulales bacterium | reverse complement strand
ACTTAGGGACTTTTCCTGATTTGACACCCGGTGATGGGGCGATAAATGATTTTGAGGAGCGGGATTTAATATTTGCACGGATAAGCAATCTTGTTACCGTGCGAAGCGATGTTTTTACCGCTTATATCCTCGTTCGCATCGGCATCGACGGCCCACAAAGAAGGGTCATAGCAATTCTCGACAGAAGCCAGGTATCTTCAAGCTCCGACAAAGTAAGAATTGTCGCAGTGCATCCTGTCCCCGACCCAAGATAATCACTCCAGCTTAAGATCTTATCATTTCAATGATTTTGGTGTGTACTTTCTGGTTGGCTGCTATTGTCAGAAATGTATTGCCTTCATAGCTATCCAAATCGACTGGAAAGATTTTCTGCCCCTGCCAATCGGTAACTTTCGCTCCGGCAGATTCAGCGATCACAGTTCCCGCTGCGATGTCCCATAGCTTTGGAGTATTGGCAATTGTTCCAACGAGGCTGCCCTTCGCCACGTATGCCATCTGCAGGGCCGTCGAGCCCAGGTTTCTAAATCTCGTCCTCCGCATAATTTCACAGGTCCAGCCCGGCACACCATCTTCATAATGGCTGTCCAGGCCGACACTGGAAAATTCATCCAATGTATTCTCACTCGCTGTTATTTTTCTGCTGTTTAGTTGCGCTTCGCCGTCTTTGACAGCGGCAAACATCGAATCCGTAGCCGGCTCGAAAATCACGCCAACAATCGGCTCTCCCTCATGCATTACTGCAACGCTGACTGTGAACAAAAGCAAACCACGGGCGAAATTATTTGTTCCATCTATCGGGTCGATAATCCACCACAGTCGCTGGTCGCCACGTGGAGTCTGCTTGAATAACTTACCCGCTTCGCCTTCCTCTGCGATAAAGCCGTGGTCGGGATAGTTCTCCTTGATACGATCCATAATGATTTTCTGGCAGTGAGCATCGGCTTGTGTCACCAGCTCCCTGCTGTTTTTGACCGTTGCTTTGGTGTAATTGATTTCTTCCATCGCCCGCTGGCCGGCTAACCGTGCCGCCACGATTGCCGTTTCTAACATACTGCTCAAATCTCCCTGTTCTAATACCATATTCTGCCATCCGTTAGTAAGCTTGACATACCTGTTTCGTTGCCATATTCTAACGTAATTATGCAGACAAGCCAACAGTTAAATAAACCGAAACTTTTCCTACGTGCCTCGCGGAGCCAGCGGATAACCGCAGTGGTTATTTGTATTGCGATTGTTGGCATTTTTAGTGTATTTGCAATTGCCGGCCATTACCAAATTGATATGGGCTTCTGGCTCGGCCGTTGCGGCTTCAAGCAAAATACCGGCCTGCCTTGCCCAACCTGTGGAATGACTACCGCGACAAAGGCTTTCGCTCAGGGCAAAATTCTTCAGGCTTATTATATCCAACCAGCCGGTGGCCTGCTGTGCACACTTGTAGTCATCATAGGAGCTTTAGCATTCATTACAGCAGTATTCGGTGTTTATTTTCGCTTCATAACACGTTTTTTCACCAAAGTGAAAGTCAGATACATCATTTTAGCCCTGGTAATTATTATCCTATCCGGCTGGGCGGTAACATTATCTCGCGCTGTGGCAGTAAAATATTCCTGACATTCAGCAGGACAATTCAAAATTCAGGGTAAAAATCAGCAAAATGAGTGAAAATCTGGAATTATAGCTTAGCTTTATAGTAAAGCCGTTGATTTTGTGCCTTCGCTTCGACTTTACCTTCGGAACATAATTCTTCCACATACTTAATAACTTCATTTTGATGAAGGCCGAGACCTACAGCAATGTCTTCAACAGAACAAGGTCGGCGTTTTAAAAGTGACAAAATATCCTCACGTCTGATTGAAAAATCCTCCTGTTTGTGGACACCGCTGTAGTCAGCAATAACTTCTGCATTCTCATATAATTGTTTTGATAATGCTTTTAACTGTTTTTCCGGAACACTCTCTGCAAAATCTTCCGTGGGAGGCCGAGTAACAGTATTTATCTGAACCTTATCAGGACAGATCGAATCGATACAATTAGCCAACCTTTTAATTTCCGCATCCGGAGTAGTCACACCAGCCAGAAGAAAGACCTCAAGCCAATACACGCCATTATATTCATCACGAAACATTGCTAATCCATCTAACATCTTACTGAAAGTTATATCTTCATGAGGTCTGTTGACATATTGAAATATCTGATTGCTTCCTGCATCAAGTGAGGGTATAGTCATATCCGCATACTTCAAAGCTTCTCGCACCTCAGGTAGCCACAGTAGTGAGCCGTTTGTAAGCACCGCTACAGGAGTATCAGTCACGCCCTTGATTCTGGCTATGAGCTCAGCAAGCCTCGAAAAAAGAGTCGGCTCACCTGAGCCGGATAGGGTTATATAATCAGGTTTAGAGTTGAGTTTATCTTTGAGCTGGTTAACAACAATATCAATCGGTACCCATTCTTTCCTTTCGATTGTTTTGTTGGTTGTTTTTCCAAGCTGGCAGTAGATACAATCATAAGTACATGTTTTAAATGGTACTAAATCCACACCAAGCGAACGCCCTAATCTTCTTGATGGAACAGGGCCAAAGATATATTCTATTTTGCTGCGGGTATTATTTTTCGTACTCATCAAATTATTAGCTTCTTGTGTTGATTTTTTTAGATTTGCTACGATGTAAGTTTATCATCAGACTTTCTTTTCTTGCTTGTGATAACGAATTTTCTATCCAACGGATTATATCGGCTCGATTTTCCTCTCATGCCAATTACTCCCGTAATTTCGATTTCCGCCTGAGACATTTCTTGCCTATCCAAATAGTTTTTTACTCTTATATAATAATTATAATACCCTGGTAATTCCTCACGTATAAACCTGACAACTTCTTCCGCCGGAACATCAGAATATTTCATTCCGGGTCCTTTTACCCTAAAAGTCCTGTCCCTTAATTTCCCAACGGTTTGTACAGCTAAGCCAATCCCTTCGGATTCCTCGTATTTGACCTGCGATTTTGCAATTATCCACTTCAGCAACTTTTTCATTGATACATCTCAATATAGCTTATTCACAAGGCTTTTTCTCACATGGCGTTTCTCTGCCGCAACAGGTTTGACTTCGTCCGCAGGCTGGAGAATTATGAGATTGATAGTTGGTGGAATTAGAACCAGAGCCTTTGAAGATTACAGCGGCTCCGCTGCCAATCAGACGCTGAACTTTACCCCCACAAGTCGGACATTTTGCAATGGGTTTGTCCTTTATACCTTGGAATTTTTCAAATACGCAGCCGCAACTTTGGCACTTATATTCGTATGTCGGCATAGTCGCTCCCTTTTTTCTTTGAACTGTTTTGTGTCACATCAATTCTTGTCTTTGACACAGGTTTTGTTCTAACTTTGCCCAAAGCCTGCTTTAAATCATCGAGCAAAAACTCTGTTTTTTCAATTCCAGCAGAAAGACGAATAGTGTTTGGTTTTACACCGAAAATTGTTCGACGTTCCGGCGGCATATAAAGAAGCGTTGTTAAGTACGGTATGCAAATCAGCGATTCAGTCGCTCCCAGGCTGACTGCATGACATATAACTTTAAGCTCGCTTATGAACTTTTTGGCATCTTCCTGGTCTGTGCCGACATCGAACGCCAACACTCCGCCGAAACCCTTATGCATTTGCTTGGCAGCAATTGAATAACCCGGATCAGCTTTCAGGCCTGGATATCGCACTCGTGAAATTTTGGAATTACCCGTTAAATACTCTGCTATCGCCATAGCATTACCGGCCATTTTTTCCGCTCGAAGCGCAAAGGTTTTAAGCCCTCGCTCCAACAACGAACCTGAATAAGCATCTAAAGTCGTCCCGATAGCCTGGCGTGTAAACCATAGATTGTCATAATGGTTTTTCGAGCCGGCTATAGCACCCGCCATAAGGTCGTTATGTCCCCCTAATCCCTTGGTAGCGCTATGTACTACAATATTCGCTCCAAGCGAGAGAGGTCTTTGATGGTACGGAGTGGCAAAGGTATTATCTACTACCAAAAGGGCATCTACCTTATCAGCAGCTTTACGCAACCGGGTTATATCCAGAACCTTGCACAGGGGATTACTTGGGCTTTCACAAAAAATCATCTTTGTATTGGGTCTGACATAATCTGCAATTTTATTGCCATCGTGTGCATCGAGCCAGGTTATATCTATACCTAACCGTTCAAGGATAAGTGAAACCTTATAATGAGCACCATATACATCATGGAATATTATCAAATGGTCACCTGCACTAAGATATGTTAAATATACCATCGTGCAGGCAGCCATACCCGAAGTACAAATTATGCAATCCTCAGCTTCTTCCAGGGCGGCTATCTTCTTCTCTACTGCTCGGACTGTTGGATTGTCGTCTCTATGATATGTATAGCCATCTATTTCGCCGTCTGTGATCTGTCGCAACACCTCGAAAGAACTGTATTCATAATTAACTGCGTTTACAATAGGTGTAACCAATGGCTTGTTACCATATGGCGTTAGTGGATCATTGCTCATAAACTATCTCCTTATATCCTTCTTTTATTCAAATAATAACATTGCGATGGCAACAGTTGTTGTCCAAAGACCCTCTTGTCCTCTTGCCGTTTGTGTAATGTTCGATGTCCTGATAATCAATCCGCTGGTTTTATATACCTGCTCTTTTTCTGACCATGCTTTATCCGGATCAACTTCAAGTCCAAGAGTTGTTCCAAGCATATCAGCAGCCAAATCCTCAGCCAGGTCGGCGGCTTCCTGTCGATTCATTCCATGACCGTGAACTTCACTAATATATCCCCAGTTGTTCTGGTCTTTAGGAACGGCGATACCTATCGAAGAAGCTATCAAACGACCATGTTCATTTGTATCTGATCTTGCCATTACGCAGTAAGATATCTGACCAGGAACCAGTGTTTTTAATCCATTGTCACAACTAATAATTTTACACCTCGGCGGAAGTATCGATGAGACCTGTACCAGATTCTGCTGAGCCACACCCGCCTGTCTTAATGCTTCTTCAAATGATTTCAATTGATATCGATGTCTGCCAACACCTTTAGACAAAAACACCTTTGTTGGCACTAAACTATTCATAGCAACCTATACTCCTATATCTAAATGCAGATGTATTCTCCCGCCCCTAAAAGCAAATATCTTTCGGAAAAGACTTCTTTTTTCCATAGTCTGCCAACCCGTACAATGTAATTCTATAATGTTTCAGTGGTCACAGATATTATCTCCTGTCTCAAGTGCGTTTTCCAAATAAGCCGACACAAGCTCCTCGGGAGATTGGGTAGATGCACCTATAACAACTTCAATGTCATTCTGAGCAAACAACTGCTGTGCTCGCTGCCCCATACCGCCGGCAATAATAACATTCACATTATTTTCGTGTAACCATCTTGGCAACACTCCAGGCTCATGGCCGGGGGGAGCTGCATCTTTTCTGCTTATAATCTTTTTAAGATTATCATCGATATCAAAGATTGCAAATTGATCACAATGACCAAAGTGAAGGCTCAATTTGCCTTGTACTAAAGGAATCGAAATTCTCATTTTACTATGCTCCTTTTTATTAGTTTCAATTTGTTTTTTAGATTGCAATAATGGCTCAAATGCAGAGTTGAGAGCCTGAGCAGCAATGCTTTGATTATTAAAGTAGATAAATGGCTTACCCGAATCAGCAGCAAGAACCATATCGGAGTCTATTGGAATACTGCCCAAGAACGGCACATCGAAATCCCCTGCCATCTGTCGGCCGCCGTTGCCGCTGAATATATCAGTCTTTTTGTTGCAATGCGGACAGACAAAGCCGCTCATATTTTCAATAATACCCAACACCGGCAGGTTAAGTTGTTTGCAAAATGTTATGCACTTTTTAACATCAGCAACCGCAAGCTGCTGAGGTGTAGTAACAACAACTGCACCATCAGCTTTGCCTAATAACTGAATTATCGATAACGGCTCGTCACCGGTCCCGGGAGGACAATCAATAATCAAGTAATCCAAATCACCCCAATATACATCGGATACGAACTGTTTTATGACATTGTGTTTCATAGGTCCACGCCAGATTAAGGCGGCATTTTCATCCTGTATTAAAAAACCGATACTTATCACTTTAAGCGTGTCACTATATGATACTGGTTCAACTTTGTCTCCTCCGCCCTGAAGCCTTTTGCCTTCGAGATTTAATAATTTGGGGATACTTGGCCCATGAATATCGACATCCAACAGCCCAACTTTTTTACCCTGCATCGAGAGCCAGACAGCCAGATTAACCGCAATGCTGCTTTTACCAACACCACCTTTGCCGGAGAGCACTAGTATTTGGTGTTTTACATGTTTTATATTTTGCCTTATCTGTTCCTGCTCAGCCTGCATTTGTTTTTGCTGTTCTTCGTTAAAAGGCATATGTAACGTTCCTCCATAAAGCTTTTATATCTTCTGTGACGGCACCGCTGGTATATTCAACCACTGATGTTTTCATGATCTGAGCCTTGGTAAAAGCCTTGTCATAACGTATTTTCCCAACCACTTTAATGTTTCGTTTGAGGACATCTTTCTCAATTTGCTCAGCCATATCCGGATTTAAATCAAACTTATTAATCGCAACTAAAACAGGTATCTTAAAGCCGGCCGCCAAATCCGCGACTCGCTCTAAGTCGTGTTTTCCTGAAAGAGTAGGTTCTGTGATTATCAGCACTAAATCTGATCCGGTAATCGAGGCAATTACAGGACAGCCTATGCCCGGTGAACCATCTACAATAATTAAATCCTTATTATTTTCTTCGGCGATTCTTTTGGCTTCTTTGCGAATGAGACTGACCAGTTTGCCGCTGTTTTCCTCGGCTATGCCAAGTTTGGCGTGGACCATTGTCCCAAACCGCGTATCTGATATAAACCATTGCCCGTTTATACTATCATTGAACTCAATCGCATCAGCAGGACAAAATTCAACACATACTTTACAGCCTTCACACGAAATCGGATCCACAGTGAATGTCTTAGCTATCATGTCATTTGCCTGTCCATTGAATTTTATAGCATCGAATTTACAAAGGTCTCTACATTTACCACAACCGATACATTTTTCAGTAATAATAAATGCCTGTTTGCCACCGGAGAAATCAGCAGTTTGTTTTATTGTCGGCTCCAGTATCAAATGCAAATCCGCAGCATCAACATCGCAATCAGCAAATACAGCATTCTTCGCAAGGTCGGCAAATGCCGCCACGATACTTGTCTTACCGGTTCCACCCTTGCCGCTTATAACAACTATTTCCTTCACAAAAGCTCCTCTTTCTTTAACAGTGGGTCAATCTCGCCATAAATCCTAAAGCTATCCTGGGATATCGGTTTTTTTCCCATTGTCCCAGTCAGTCTCCATAGTAATTAGTTTCTCTATAGTAAGAGCAGCCACCTTTTGTTGCTTCTTAAAATACCGAACCATACGTTCGAGGAATGCCTGCTGCTCCTGGGGAGTTTCAAAAT
>CAZMWN010000179.1:0-7574 GCA_964569935.1 uncultured Pirellulales bacterium | reverse complement strand
CAGATGGCACTCGGTATGGCGGGAAAACCCACGGAAGCTATCGAAGGTATGCAAACCTTATCGCTTCCGGAAGGCGGAGGCGCTGCTTATGACGACACGGTAGTTATCCTTGCATCTCCCAAAGCCTACTCGGCGGGACAATTGGCCTGGAGTGTCAAACAATACAAAGGCCTTACAAACGAGCCTACACTCGCATCAAGTAACAAATCTTTTACAAAAATCACCAAAAAGGCACGTCAGGAAAATTTGCTGACCATCTGGATAGATACAGACCAGGTTTTCACAAACCTTAAAAAAGTATTTCCAGAGGGTGAATTGCCCGCTCAAATCCGTATTGCTGACGGCATGGTAGATTTTACAAGCGTTGACGATATGATAGCCTTTATCTCCCTCCAGGAAACCGGAATTGCCGTTGAAACGAACATATCATTTAAAGACGGACACCAAAGTCTTGCATACGATATGATACGTACACCAAATCTCACCAGGTCCGGATTCGAAGCTGTCCCATCAAAAGCAATCGGACTAATCAGTTTCGCTTTAGGGGAGGCAGAAAGCCCCCAGGCACAGGCTTTAGGCCAGAAGATTCAAAATATGACAGGACTTGATATCGGCAGAGAAATCTTCGCCAATATCGAGCAGGTAACCCTGTTTATCCTGCCAAGCGATAGTCCTTCAAGCCAAACTGACACGATGATACCTCCAGCGGTATCCTCATTCGGCTTAGCAATAACAAGTCATAATCCCCAACAGACACGTCAGGTGCTGACACGAATATTGTCGGCAGCGAATCTGTTAGAAAACGAAGCAACAGGTGAACAAAGTGAGCAAACTACTGGCAAATACCAAATGGAACTCGTTGATGGCATGAAGCTTTTCTGTTATATGGATCAGGGTAGTAAAACAAATGTCCTATCTTTAAGTCCAAATGTTATCGAAGCTTCACTTTCAGGGATAAAAAGCCGTCAGTCCGCCCTCAACGCCGGGCCATTGCAGGAACATCTCAGTAAAATGTCTCCGAATACGAGTAAATTAATACTGATTAACGTCGGTGGTATCATAAAGATGGCCGAATCAAATATGGGTACAACAATCGAGGAAAATAACATTAAAGAAATTTTCGCTCAGTTGGCAACAAGCTGTGAAAAAACCTTTTTCCAGTTACGTACCGATGAAAAGCTTAATAATTTAAATATCAGAGCCGACATCAGCGGAATTCCACCTGCTAATAATTTATTCGGGCCAATAATGCAACTGGCACAGATGTTCGAATCCGCCAACGAACAGAAATGGGCAGAAAAACCAAAAACCAAAACGGCGACTGTTAAAAAAGCCGACCGGAGTCCTGTAATCGATGGAACAGAGGAAAATACCTGGTCTGACGCACCGAAGTACAAACTTGGCAACGTGATATATTCACCTATATCATCAAACGAAGATTTCTCGGCTTATTACAAGGTTATGTGGGACCAGGAAAACTTATATGTACTGGTTGATGTGACTGATGAAAACCTCACAAACGATTCGGGTTCAGCTCAGTGGTACGAGGATGACTGCATCGAGGTTTTTATAAACGCCGACAATAATAAATCGGACAGCTATGACGAGAATGACTATCAATTCCATTTCGACTGGGACAAAAATAATCCCACGATGGACGAGGATGAACACGGCAAAACCGAAGGAGTCGAATTTGCCATGGTGACAAAAGAAACCGGATATCGTACTGAGATAAAGTTTCCATGGTCAACTTTAGGAACGAAACCATCCCCGGGAGTATCAATAGGTCTGGAAGTTCACGTCAACGATGATGACAGCGGCGATCGGACCAAGCTGGCCTGGTCGGGCATAAGAGACGTGGCCTTTGAAGATCCCCGATCCTTTGGGACAGGCGAGTTAGCCGGTCTAATCGCCTGGTGGAAACTGGACGAAACACAAGGAAACAACGTCACCGATTCGTCCGGCAATAATCTTATCGGCACACTGATGGGAGATTCGAAATGGCAACCGTCGGGTGGAAAAATCGGCGGCGCTTTGGAATTCGATGGTGACGGTGACTATGTCAATCTCGGAGCAAACTCGGTATTTGATATAACAGGACAGATAACAGTAATGACATGGCTTAAAGTAAACGGATTCGATAATGAATGGACGGCGATTATCACCAAAGGCGACAGTGCCTGGAGATTACAGAGAGACCAAGCTTCGGATCATCTTGAATTTGCATGTTCCGGTCTGGACGTACCCAATACCCAATGGTCAAATGTTCTTGGAACGGTGAA
Organism: uncultured Pirellulales bacterium; assembly: GCA_964569935.1. Taxonomy (GTDB): domain Bacteria; phylum Planctomycetota; class Phycisphaerae; order Sedimentisphaerales; family Anaerobacaceae; genus JAFGPS01. Next base: position 5,292 of record CAZMWN010000179.1, on the reverse strand, counting down.
TATAAATGACGGCCAATGGCACCATGCTGCGGGAGTGTATGACGGAGAAATGCTCTACTTATACGTCGATGGCGAATTGGATATGTCGTCAAAGGCCGCCGGAACTATTAATACCAACGACTATCCTGTTTATATGGGTGAAAATGTCGAACAAACGGGACGTTTCTGGAATGGTCTTATAGACGATGTACGTATTTACAACTATGCTCTGTCAATAAATGAAATTAAGGCACTTGGCGATTAAGTTAAATAAAAACAGCACGTGAAAATCAAAGGAAAAAATGATGTAGGTTATGATCGAATGCGGTGGGTAGTATTACTACTTGCGGTGGCGGTAATACTACCTACCGTGTGCTTGCTTTGGTTTATGAGCCAAGCGGTGAAAAACGAACGCCTCGTTGTCCGGCAAAAACTCGTGACATTATACCAGGACCAACTTGCCGACACTGTCCATGAGACCGATAAGAGATGGTCGGAAAACTGCAGGTTTTTAGATACTGGAACACCCATGACATATCCCTATGAAAAGCTTATCGCGGCCGTGGATAAAAATTGCTGCGATGGCCTGATTATTTATGGTGCGACAGGCAAACGCATCTACCCTTCATTAGCAACTGACCAGGACAGTATAACTGAACCGTCTAAGATATTCAGTGAAGCCTGGGAGATGGAATTTATACAAAGAGATTTCTTACTGGCTGCCAAGCTATACGAACAAAATGCTCAGCGCGGAGCAGACCTGATGCAGCTTGCCACGCGTATCGGAGAAAGACTTTACGGGCAAAAAACAAAATTCAGCCCCAACTATATATATCTGGCTGCACTTGTTGGGAAAAGCAGATGCATGGTAAAGCTCAATATGATCGACGAAGCCATCGAAACCTGTAAACAGGTGGCCTTTAGCCCTTTAGAGGAAACAGGCGATATATCCCTGCTGGTCCTCATCGGAGATGCACGATTGCTCTTGATGAGTTTCATGGAAGGAAATACAAAATATGACGCTTTATATGAAGAAACTTTCAGTAAGCTAATTGCTATGGTTTTTACCGCCAATAAGGCCGGTTATATGTTACCAACCGACCATAATCTCTTTCTTGCACAGAAAGCCTTTGAAATAGGCAATAGAACTTCATTTCTCAATGATAATTTTAGCATGACATCTGAACGTATGCGTAAATTGATAGCCGCTGAAGAAAATTCTATCCGTTATTCTGAGTATTACCCGGTAACAGCCGTCCTACCAAGCCGGCAAACAGACAGGCTCCAACTGTTGCAGGCAGGAAAAGAAACTTTTTACGGAATATATCACAAAATAAAAGGCGGTAGTCTGTTGGTGTTATTATCAACAGAGAGCATCGCATCGGCCTTGGTTGACTATAAAGAGAATTTCAAAGATTCTGATGTAGTCTATAAAATACTTGACGATACAGGACGTTTCGTTACAGGAATGAAGGAGCCTGCAAGTAAACCGTTTGTAGACACTTCCGTCGGAAAGCATTTCCCCGGCTGGAAGGTTGAATTGTATTTCAAAGGCTGGGATGTATTTGAAAAAGCAGAGAGAAAACAGATTGCTGTTTATACCTGGACGGGTGTGCTTGTCATCGTGCTCATTCTTGCCGCCGGCGGTTTAGCCGGGCAAGCTGTTAACAAGCAGATAAAGATCAATAAGCTTAAAAATGATTTTATAGCAACAGTATCACACGAATTGAAAACGCCCCTTGCCTCGATGCGGGTGTTAGTAGATACCTTATTGGAAGGTAACTACAAAGACCAACAGCAAGTTCAAGAATACCTTGAGTTAACGAGCAAGGAAAACAAGAGGCTCAGCAGGCTAATTGACAATTTCCTGACCTTCTCAAGAATGGAGCGAAACAAGCAGGCTTTTGAGATAGTTCAGACAAATCCGGCTGTTATTGCCAGGGCCGCAGCCGAGGCAGTCAAAACCAAATTTGCCAACAGGCGATGTAAGTTCGAAATCAATGTTAGTGAGAACTTGCCATCTGTAATGGCTGATCGTGATGCTATGGTGACGGTGCTTGTCAACCTTCTGGATAATGCATACAAATATTCTTATGATGACAAGAATATTATGTTGAGAGTTTACCATGAAGATAGTGCCGTTTGTTTTAGCGTTTCAGACAATGGCACCGGGATGTCAAGCCGGGCAACTAAAAAAATATTCAACAGATTTTACCAGATTGACCGAAGCCTGTCTCGACGTGCCGAAGGGTGCGGCCTGGGCCTTAGTATAGCAAAATTTATCGTAGATGCCCACAAAGGCTCAATATCCGTGGAAAGCAAACCCGGTGAAGGAAGCACATTCACTATCTGCTTGAATTCGGTATAACTAAATGAATATTTGTCTCTTATAACTGTCATGATTTTTTGAGGAATATTGGATGAAAACTCACACAAATATTCAGAAAATATCTCTCTTAATCACTTTGACTTGTTTGATTGATGTATTACATATTACGTCCAAGCAAATTAAGGTAGAGAAATCAGTATTGAAAGATTAGACTGACATGAAACGCGTGTTGATTATTGAAGACAATTCGACCATGTTGAGGGCCCTGAAGGACAACTTCGAGATAAAGGGCTATCGCGTCGGAACAGCCAGTGACGGCGAGCAGGGTCTCAAAGCTGCGGTAGAGGAAATTCCGGATCTTATTATTCTCGATATTATGCTGCCGAAAATCAATGGCTATGAAGTCTGCAGCCAGATTCGCAAGAAGAACCTGGATATGCCGATCATCATGCTGACCGCCAAGGACCAGGAAGCCGATGTCGTCCTGGGCTTAAATCTCGGTGCGGACGACTATGTCACCAAGCCGTTCAGTATTATAGAACTCCTTGCCCGGGCTGAATCATTCATGCGGCGAAGAATAAAGGAGGAACCTTCAGTCTATAAATTCGGCAATTATCAGCTTGATGTCGAGGCGACCACTCTCACCCGCGACGGCAGACAAATCAAGCTGACACCCGGCGAATTTAAGATGCTGCATCTGTTCTTGAGAAGGGCCGGATGCACACTGACCTGCGATGAAATCCGTAACTTCGTTTGGGGCTATTCCCGCTTTATTACTTTACGAGACATCGACAATACTGTAAATATTCTGAGACAAAAGGTCGAATCCGACCCTGATAATCCGAAGTTCATTCGTACGATAAAGATGATTGGTTATAAATTTGAACAGACCGAATCAAATGGAAACGATTCTAATAATTGAAGATGATGCCACGATGCTGCGGGGCTTGAATGATAACTTTGAATTCAAAGGTTATCGTGTCCTAACTGCAGCCGAAGGCGAAGAAGGCCTAAACCTGGCTCTTAATGAGAAACCTGACCTGATACTCCTCGATATTATGCTCCCAAAGATTAATGGCTATGAAGTATGCAGATTGATTCGCAAGGAAAACCTTACAATGCCTATAATCATGCTCACAGCCAAGGGCGAAGAATCGGACATAGTGTTGGGATTAAACCTTGGAGCCGATGATTATGTCACCAAGCCATTTAGTATAAAGGAATTACTCGCCCGGGCAGAAGCATTACTAAGACGTAGCAAACAAACTGAACAGGATATCTATGAATTTGCCGACTACCAGCTCGATATCCCCGCAAGAAAATTGACACAGCACGGAAATGAAATAAAACTCTCACCCAAAGAATTCCGGCTGCTTGAATATTTTCTCAAAAGACAAGGGCGGGCACTCACTCGCGACGAGATTTTAAATGCGGTTTGGGGTTATGATTGCTATGTTGGCTCCCGCAGCATCGATCGCTTCATCACAACCTTGAGGAATAAAATCGAACCGGACCCGCACGATCCCACATTCATTCACACAATCAGAGAAATCGGTTACAAATTCGAACCTCCGGAACAGGAGTAAATCAGCGGATGAGTAAATGAGAAAACGCATACTCTCAAACACACCCTCGTGCTTACCGCCCTGCCGCTTTTATGGCATCGGAAAGTTTGAGATTACCTTCATATAAGCTTCGGCCGATTATCGCTGCTGCTGCGCCCAATTCGGCCACCTTTTGAATATCCTCAATGCTGCTGACACCTCCTGAAGCGATTACAGGTAATTCCACCGCTTCGACAAGTGCCTTGGTCCTCTCGAAATTTGGCCCTGTCATCATGCCGTCTTTGGTAATATCGGTATATATGATTGCTGCCAGAGGCAATTTCGCAGCTCTAACTGCAAATTCCAAAAGAGATTCGGGACTGTCTTGTGTCCAACCTTCGGTGGATACTCGCGAGCCGCGCGAATCGAGCCCGAGAACGATTTTGCCGCTGAACTTCTCCGCCATTCGACTAAACCATTCGAAATCGCTCACAGCTTTAGTACCGATTATCGCCCTCTCGACTCCTATATCAAATAATTGTTGTATCGACGCTTCGTCACGCAATCCGCCACCAACTTCGATTTTTAATTTGCCCAATTTCGCTATAGCGGAAATAGCATCAGTATTCACAGGCTTTCCGTCTTTAGCTCCTTCCAAATCAACGATATGCAGCCACTGGGCCCCTTCGGCGATGAAATCCTCGGCTTGTTTGACAGGATTGCTTTCGTAGTTTATCTGACGGTCATATTGACCCTGGATCAGCCTGACACATTGTCCCTCTATCAAATCGATTGCCGGTATAATATACATCCATACATCTCCGGAATTTAGTATGAGCAAATCTTGGTCAATTAATGTAAAAACAAGATGCTACCTGTTTTTTGCAATAATTGCAATCGTTACCCGCTACTTGATGATGAAACGCTAAAAATATGACCAACAAGTTCATCCAACGAGCGGCCTAATCTTATCTATTTCGAAATATACAAAATGCCGGGCCGACTCTGATGAGGTCTTATGCCTTTTCGGTCGCTGAGATTTAATCTCTTCTATCCGCTGCGGATCTGATTCCTCACCGACTTTCGTAAGATATAATCTTTTGCCGTTGTATCCTTCGCCGTGCTCGACAAACATATATGCAGCCTTTGGGTTAGATTCGACATTCGAGAAACTGGTCCGATCAAGCATGCTGAAAGCGATTTTGTTTTCGTCAATCACATAGGGGCGTGAATAAATAGCCAGATCAACATTACCATTGGAATCACACGTAGCCAATATACCTGTTCCTTTGATGGTTTCGAAATATTCAGCTAAACTCATAATTATCTCCCAGAATTTAAAACTGCAATTAAAGCATCTTCAACCTGCGAATGTTTGAACCGGAATCCGGCATCCAGCAATTTACCGGGAATAACTCTTTGCCCGGATAGAAGCATCTC
>CAZMWN010000178.1:0-7621 GCA_964569935.1 uncultured Pirellulales bacterium | reverse complement strand
GCCGTGTCTAAGCTCTGGAAATACTGGTGTCTCGATGGCAGAAACGCCTTTGGAAATATGCCTATCTCCTTACCAGGAATTCTGATGCGGCATGGGACATAACACAGGACAGTTGGCTCGGCATTATAAAAGCTATTAGAAAATTACACGACCCTGCGAGATTCAGACCATGGGCTTATAAGATTGTTACCAATAAGGCGAGCGACTGGATAAGAAAAAGCAAAGATACAAGAAAGATCAGTATTGAAGAGACCCAGGGCCATCAATATGAAGAGAAAAAAGATATCGGTATTAAAGAACTGCTACAAAAATTAGACTTCAGAAAAAAAGTGGTCCTGCGCTTATATTACTTTGAACAGCTTAACATCTTGGAAATCAGCTTGGCTCTAAAAATTCCAAAAGGAACTGTAAAATCACGCCTGGCCAGCGCGAGAAAAGAACTGAAGGAACTTTACCAACAACATTTTGAATAAACGCAAGGAGAAATAAAATGAACGATGAACAAATCAAAAAAATAATCGAAGATACCTACGATGAGCCACGAGAAGACACGATATGGACGATGGTAAGTGACCTCTACAACAGAAAGACTATCTCTGTGATAATCGTTCTCTGGATATGGATGATTCTATTCATGACGGCTTTGGTTTATAGCGGCATCAAGTTTTTCAAGACCGAACAGGTTCAATTCCAGATTATGTATGCTACTATTTTTATCTGTTGTTTTCTTGGCGTTAATATAGTGAAGATATTTGCCTGGCAGATGGGTCACAGACACGGCATCAAACGGGAAATTAAAAGACTGGAGCTTCGCATCGCCGAACTTAACCAGAACATCAAAGAAAAATAAACGCTTATATTCTCCCGGATTTTACGTATAAACTGCGCAATAAATTCGTAAGTTGATAGCATAATAGATTTAAAAAGCTAAGAACTATTTTGAAAATGGAAAATGAGAAATATAAGTTAGAGGTAGGTTCAAAGGCACTGATGGGACTACTCGATGAGTTTCGAAGAGGAAATATAGCTAATAGAAGTGTTGAAAGGGATGTATTAGAGCGACACCTGAGAGAACTATCTAAAAGATGGAATCAAAAATTTCCGGATTTTCCAGAGAGCCGATTTTCCCATGCGTCCTATATGGGTTTACTTCTCAGAGGCAGAAGAGATGCGTATTTGAAGAAAATCATCACAAAGTTAGTCAAGGCCCACGAGCAAGGGAATGGAAATAGAATAATCGTCAATCCTGCTTGTGTCATTGGACGACATACACGCGATCTTGCATCACGTCTGCCACGTTTTAGGGTAATAGGAACGGATATAGATCCCAGGGGAAATTATACCTATGAACATCTTTTAAGAAGAAATCCTGAAAACTATGAGTTTATAAAAGACAATATCTTTGATCCACAACTTAATGTAACACCTACGGCGGTTGTGTTCTTTGGGGCATGTGGTTCCTTATCCGACGGTGCAATAGACTACGCGATAGAATCAAAGTCGCCTTATTTGATGTGCAGAACATGCTGCCATAATATTATCGGAGGAAACATACAGATTAGAAAAAAGCCTAATTTTATTAATTGGTTCTTTAGGTTTTATAACCGGAGCTTATCGAGAATGCTACAGAAAGAAAAGTACGCCGGCTTCTATTTTTCAGATAAATACTCAAAGGAGCAGTACCCAAGAAGCAAAGCGGCACAAGGCATCAGTAACTCAGATGAATTCCTGGAAGTAAGTCGTAATTCTGTTGATACCGACATTTGCAGAACAATTATTGATTTGGACAGGTATTTACTTCTCGTGGAAAAAGGATACAACGTATGGTATAGGGGAGAGTTGTTAGTTGCTGAGAGAACCGCCAAGGTAATATAAAGCAAGGCCTTTATAAGCCGGCTCTGAGGAAAATTTAAACCGCCGAACTAATTTGACATTGCTCAGGGCAAGTATTGATAGTATAAGAAAATGAACGGCTATGAAAACACTTCTACGTATCAGCTTACAAGATCTTATTTTTTTGAGTGTTTCCACCTACTTATCTCCTATTAGAATTTTAAACATCTATTATGGTGTTATTTTCACCCTTCGATATTTCTTCTTGCCTTCTCTGTAAAATCCAACAATAATATCATTATCACAAATAGGCTTGAAATCTTTTAATGAACAATCGGCAACAACCTGCTATGATATTCGAATCGACTGTCAAACATAGTCGCAGCATCTATCGTGTTATGATTATTATCATTACAGCAACTTTGATTATCACTTACGGCAATTATCTCGGGGAAAAAAGTCAGGCCGAAGTGGAACCTTCCACAACTTCAACCGAGACCTCTGGAACCGGCGCCGAACAAGCGACATATCGGCCGGAATGGGAATCGCTGCAAAAACATCAGGTGCCGCAGTGGTTTCGGGACGCCAAATTCGGCATTTATTTCCATCTGGGGCCATATACGGTTCCCGCCTTCCAGTCGGAATGGTATTCCTGCCTGATGTACAAACCGAACCAGAGGCCTTATAGATATCACCGGGAAACGTACGGCGACCAGTCGGAATTCGGTTACAAAGATTTTGTCCCAATGCTGACACTCGAGAAGTTCGATGCCGAGGAACTGGCGGATTTATTCCGTAATTCCGGGGCCAGATTTGTCGGGCTTGTCGCCGAACACGCGGACGGCTTCGCCATGTGGGACAGCAACCTGACCAAATGGGACGCCGCCGAGATGGGGCCGAAGCGGGACATTGTGGGCCTGATGGAAAAAGCCGTTAAAGGCCGAGGCATGAAATTTGTCACCACCTTCCATCACGACTGGAACTGGGACTGGTATCCGGTCTGGGACGAACGATTCGATTGTTCCAATCCCGCCTATGCCGGACTATATGGCCAGCCCCATAAAAAAGGGGACAAGCCCAACCGTGAGTTTTTCGATGAATGGAAAGACAAGGTCATCGAGGTCATTGATAAATATCGGCCCGATTTGATTTATTTCGACAGCAAGCTGGATACCATTAGCGACCAGCACAGGCGTGACACCTTGTGCTATTATTACAACAAGCAAACCGAATGGAGCAAAGAAGTCTCCGTGACATATAAAGGCAAGCAACTGCCTGTCGGGGCCGGCATCCTGGATATGGAGCGTGCTCGGCTGAACTCGTCATCCAAAGACCCGTGGCTCAATGACGACCCCATTGACTGGAAATCATGGTGTCACATCCAGAATCCCTCATATAAATCCGTCAATCACATTATCGACGGTCTGGTCGATGTTGTCAGTAAGAACGGAACTTTTATGTTGAACATTGGCCCGAAATCCAACGGCGAAATCCCAGAACCGGTCTTACAGCGACTCGCAGGCATCGGTCAGTGGCTTAAAATTAACGGCGAAGCGATTTATGAGACAAGGCCCTGGGGCACCTTCGGCGAAGGACCAACAGAAGTAGAAGGGAAAAAGGAAGACGAAAAGAATAATGTCTATATGGCTCAGGACATTCGCTTTACAGTAAAAGATAATACACTTTATGCAATAGCACTGGCCTGGCCGACAGATATGCTCACTATCAAAACGCTGAATTCAAAACACGACACGCTTAAAAATATACGTTCGATCGAGCTTCTCGGGCACCAGGGTGAGCTCGAATGGTCACAGGACGAAAATGGTCTAACAATTTGGCTGCCTGAGATAAAACCTTGCGAACACGCATTTACATTTAAAATTTCGTTTTAGGAACTTCGACAGTAGAGTTTCGATGACAAGAGTTTTCGAACAAGCCTCAAAGTGCACTTTCTAGAGTATCACCGGCTACTATGCCTAAATATTAGGCGAAAAACTGCTGTCCATGTTATACTTTGTGCTCTTTTACCTTGCTTTTCCTGATAGTCCAAGCCATAATACCGCCGTCTGAAACACGATTGATATCTTTGGTCAAACAAGAAGGGTCCCACAGGTTAAAGTTATTACACATTAGAAGATAATTTTTATTACAGGAAACGGAGGTTACCAAATGATTACGGAAGTCACTGCACAGGAACTTAATACCGAGAGTTTCATTAATGAAAAGGTCCAACAAATAAAAGCGACCGTTGACGACGGGACGGCGATAAACGCGCTTTCGGGAGGAGTCGATTCGTCAACCGTCACGATGCTCGGTCATCGAGCTTTGGGAAAGCAACTTAGGACAGTATTCATCGAGAACGGACTGATGCGCGAGGGTGAGCCGGAACAGGTTTTTGGATTTTTCCAGGAGCTTGGTGTCACGGTCGAAATCGTTGATGCCAGGGATGAATTCTTTGCGGCATTAAAAGGAATCGCAGACCCGGAAGAAAAACGCGAAGCCATTACCCAGACCTTTTATAAAAAAGTATTCGGTCGCATTGTTAAAGAAAGCGGTGCAAAACACCTCCTCCAAGGCACAATATTAACCGACGTCGATGAGACCGTCGCCGGGATTAAACGGCAGCACAACGTTTTCGAGCAGCTTGGCATAGATCCACAGGATACGTTTGGTTATAACATCATCGAGCCACTTATACAGCTTCGCAAGGACGGAGTCAGAAGAGTAGGCAAAGCCCTCGGACTTCCCTCAGAGCTGTTCGAGCGAATCCCGTTCCCCGGCCCGGCCCTATCGGCACGCGTGATAGGTGAAGTGACGCCGGAGCGTATCGAGACCGTTCGCAAGGCAACTGTAATTGTAGAGCAGATGTTAAAAGATACCAATGCTTTCCAGTATATGGCGATTCTACACGAGGACCGTGTAACCGGCATGCGGGAAGGCAGACGCGATTTTGGTCATCAGATTGAGGTCCGCTGCTGGGACAGCATCGATGCGCGGACTGCAACACCAAGACGGCTACCGTTCGAGACCCTGGAAAATCTTGCCGACGAGATTACAAGTAAGGTGCCCGGTGTTGTCAGCGTCACGTACAATATCGCCACAAAGCCACCATCAACGATCGAAGCAATCTGAGTTTGTAAATTCAAGTTTAATTCATGTAAAACAGGAATCGATTTGATAGAAGAACAGCACAAAATGCTGATACAGAGACTTAGAGAAGTTGACATGTAATTCGTAAAAAACCTGAAGAGTGAATAACATCATAGCCAAACGTTGTTTTAGAATTATCAAGGAGAAACAGATGAGGCTCAGACTAACGGTCATTATTGTCTTATTAACTACAGGGATTATTTTTTCCGGATGTGCGAGTCAGCAGGAGCTCGCCTTCAAATCGATCGAAGGCAAAACTCACTCGGCCGTCACACCCGTTCAGCAAACCACCAAATGGGCCGTGTCATGGTGGAAGCCGCGTCACGAAGCGGTTAATAAGCGGCTGAAAGAAGGAAACATCGATTTGTTGTGGATAGGCAATTCGATTACCCACGGCTGGGAAAACGATGGAAAAGAAATCTGGGATACCTATTATGCACCTCGCAACGCTGTCAATATGGGTTTCGGAGGGGACCGCACACAGCATGTCCTGTGGCGGCTGGATCATTCCAATTTCGAAAATATTGCTCCGAAACTTGCTATTGTTATGATAGGCACTAACAATTCCAATAACGAGGATAATACCGCCGAAGAAATCGCCGATGGAATTATCACCATCTGTAAGCGTTTGCGTACACAGTTTCCGAAAATGAAGATTCTCCTACTGGCGATTTTCCCGCGCAATCCGGAACCGTCAGCCCAGCGTGAAAAGAACGCCAAAGCCAGCCTGCTCGCTTCGAGAATCGCAGATTGCAAGACAATTCATTACATGGATATCAATCAGAAGTTTCTTACGGATGACGGCACACTGACGAAGGATATTATGCCGGACTTTCTGCATCCCAACAAGGCCGGCTATAAAATCTGGGCCGAAGCTATAGAATCCAAAGTAGCCGAATTAATGGGTGAGTAAAAATAATAGGAATTGATTATGAAAAGACGAGAATTGTTGAGCCGCGCCTGTGGCATGGGAATGTGTTCCTGCGCGGCCGCCGTAATTATCGATGATTCGTGCATAGCATCACAGGAAAAACAAAGCGAAAATAAAGAACTTCAAAAGGTACAGAGAGAACTTTTTAGAAAACAATGGTGGCTGGACCATACCAAAAGGCAAATCGCACGGCTCTGGAAGCTGCTGGAACCACACCTTGACGACAAGCAACGTCTTGAAATCCTTGAGCAACTTGGGAGGAACTGCGCCAAATCACTGGGATGGAGTGAAAAATATAAGGGTAATCCCGAAGCCTTTTTCAAACACATGGAACAATCGCAAGGCGAGAAATTCGAGTACGACAAAACCAACGGTATAATTAAAATAACAACACCTGAACGCGACTGCGTATGCGGCATGGTCAACAGTAAAATTACGCCGGCGTATTTTTGTCAATGTTCTATAGGCTGGCAAAAACAAATGTACGAAACGATTCTCGACAGAGCCATCGACGTCGAACTCAAGGAATCCGTATTGAGAGGGTCGAAGCGCTGCGTCTTCGAAGTTCGTATAAGAGATGAAAAGCCAACATAGTCGAATATCCGTTTTTTCTACAATAAATGGATTGTGTAAACAAATCACAATTTCCGGTTGAACTGAAATGGGGCGGCAAATGAAACAAGACAAAAACACCAATGCCTTTGAGAACGTCAAAGCCCAAGTCGGTTACTGTGGGATATGGTGCGGTAGTTGTATCGTCGGAAACGGGACATTGCGGGAAATGACTGAAAAATACAAAGAACTCATAGATGCATACGATTTGAAGGATTGGGGCCCGAAAGATATCGATTTTGCTCAATTCTATAAGGGGCTTGAATCGATACAGAACATGGATTTATGTGCGGGGTGCCGCAAAGGCGGCGGCAGAGACAATTGTGAAATGAAAAGCTGCGCTAAAGAAAAAGACCTTGAGAATTGCACTTTTTGCGATGAGTTTGAAAAATGCAAAAACGCCGAGATTCTCAAGCACATGCGTTCGGGTGCACTTGCGGCCGGACTTTATGTATTATCGAAAGGCCAGGACAAAAGAGAGTTCATTAAGCAAAAATACGCTGAACTAAAAAGCAGATGGCCGTGTTGCATTTTGTTTATGAACGGTCAGTCTTAGGAGTTTCTATGAATTAACTACCGATACTTTTGAATCTTCAATTGTTTTGAACTCGGCGCCGCTGAAAAAACTCCTGCAACAGCTTGCTGCATTCATCTGCTAAAACACCTGATGTCACTTCCAGATGGTGATTTAACCTTTCATCCTGAACGATATTATAAAGGCTTTTGACAGCTCCAGTTTTGGGATCGTCGCAACCATAGACTAATCGATCCATTCTTGCCAGAACCAGGGCGCCTGAGCACATACAGCAAGGCTCTAAAGTGACATACATCGTACAGTGATTTAATCGCCAACTTTCTAAAAACGCCGCAGCCTGTGTTATAGCGACTATTTCCGCGTGAGCGGTTGGGTCTTTGAGTTGTTCTCTCTGATTATATGCTTTACCGATGATTTGGTTATTATAAACGATAACGGCACCGATAGGCACGTCACCGTTCTCCTCGGCGATCTTAGCCGCTTCAATAGCCACTCGAATATATCGCTGATCATCTTTGTTGGTGTCCATTTATACAACCGATAAAAAATACCCCCAAGGG
>CAZMWN010000177.1:0-7668 GCA_964569935.1 uncultured Pirellulales bacterium | reverse complement strand
TGGCGTAAGGCATTGGGTAGTTCAGGCCAAATCCTTTAACCATATATGCTGACCGGACACTCGAAGGTACTGAAGCAATCGTATCAAAAGGGTGTTAAAATATTAGTTCATTGTTACTTATTCCAGCACTTATCAGGAATGGAAGAAATATGTGATTTTTGAACAAGAGTTCGACAATCAGTGTATTTCAAGATACGAGGTTATCCCTTAATTTTGGGACAGTTGTACTAAAAACCTTGTTTTATGGGCCCGATGTTAGTATATTGGGTGCAGGTGAATGCCCCTCGGTGCCTATCTGTTTGCATTAGGGGGATTTATTATAATTTTTGAAAGGTGATTGCATGATTGAGTTCGGCCGTTTGCAATCACATTGGTTCTGGTCAGGTACAAAACTTCCGGCTGTATCCATGATACGTGGTGAGGCAGTTTTCGAGAAAATATCGGAATTGGACGCAACGAATTGTGGATAAACTTCAAGATGAAAAATCAATCGAAGAAAGAATTAAAGGGCTATATTTTCGATATAAAAAAATATGCCATACACGATGGGCCGGGTATACGAACCACAGTTTTTCTGAAAGGTTGCCCGTTACAATGCAAGTGGTGCCATAATCCTGAGAGTTGGAAAATCCATCCGGAGCTGAGCCTGCGTCATGGACGATGCATCAGGTGCGGACGCTGCATCGAAGCCTGTAGTCAGGGTGCAATAAGTCTGGTCGATAAACAGCCTGTAACCGATATCAAAAAGTGTCGGATGTGCGGCTTGTGCGTAGACGCCTGTCTTACGGGGGCCAGAGAAGTTATTGGACAGGAAATGACAGTAGTCGAAGTCATAAACGAGGTGGAGAAAGACCGAATCTTCTATGACCAATCGGGCGGAGGTGTCACGTTCTCCGGGGGTGAGCCTCTTATGCAGCCCGGATTTCTCATGGCACTGCTGGATAAGTGCCGGATGAAAGATATTCATACAGCGATTGACACAACATGTTACGCAGAACCGGAAATCCTTCAAGATATAGCAGGGAAAACGGATATGTTTCTGTGCGACATAAAGCATATGGATAACCATATGCATAAACAGTATACCGGCGTGGGAAATGACTTGATACTTAATAACATTCGGGAACTTGCCGGGGCCGGCGTAAAAATGATTACTCGTGTTCCTGTCATTCCAGGTTTTAATGACGACCGGAAGAACATTGAAATGACGGCTCAGTTTGTAAAGTCGTTGCAGAACTCTAAAAGAATTGATATCTTACCCTATAACCGCGGGGGTTTGGAAAAATCAGTACGACTTTCTGCTGATTTCGACCTTATGAAAACAGATGCACCCAGTGACGAAGATATGGAAGGTATCGCGGATACGTTTAGAAATTGCGGTTTTGAAGTGAAAATAGGTGGCTGATACTATGAATAAGCGAGTAGCCAGGTTACGTGAACAAAGTGTTCGGACCAAGCCTTATATATCGACCGAACGAGCAGAGCTTGTCACGCAATTCTATCAAAGTGACGTTCTAATGCGCCAGTCCGTGCCGGTCTGCCGGGCCATGGCTTTCAAGCATATAATGGAAAACAAAACAATATGTATCAACGATGGTGAACTCATTGTCGGCGAGCGCGGGCCCGCTCCGAAAGCAACACCGACATACCCTGAGTTGTGCTGCCATGATTTGGAAGACCTGCGCATACTCAAAACACGCCAGAAAACTTCTTTTGATGTAAGCGAAGACGTGAGGCGAGTCTATGAAGAAAAAATCATCCCGTTCTGGTCCGGCAAAACAATGCGGGAAAAAGTTTTTAAGGCAATGGACAAAAACTGGCATCAAGCGTTTGAAGCAGGTGTCTTCACGGAATTCATGGAACAGCGGGCACCGGGACATGCTATTCTCGACGACAAGATTTACCATAAGGGTATGATAGATTTTAAAGAAGCAATCTCAAAAAATAGAAAGAAACTGGACTACCTTAATGATCCGCGCGCCCACGAGAAAGACCAGGAATATCAGGCCATGGAGATATGTGCCGACGCTGTGATTACTTTTTCCAGACGATACGCGGAAAAAGCTCTGGAACTGGCTAAAGTCGAAAAGGATCCCGAAAGGCGTACGGAGCTGGAACGAATTGCCGAGGTCTGTTCGCATGTACCTGCCCATGCCCCTCGCGATTTTCAGGAAGCACTACAGGCATATTGGTTCGTTCATCTGTCTGTGATTACCGAGTTGAACACATGGGACTCGTTCAATCCGGGTCGGCTCGACCAGCATCTGTATCCCTTTTATAAAAAAGGAATTGAAGAAGGAACACTTACGCCGGAGAAAGCCGAAGAGCTGCTTCAATGCTTCTGGATCAAATTTAATAACCAGCCGGCGCCACCTAAGGTCGGGATCACAGAGGAACAAAGCGGTACATACACGGACTTTGCCCTAATCAATATCGGCGGATTGACAGCAGACGGCACCGATGGTGTCAATGAAGTCTCGTATTTACTCCTGGATGTTGTCGAAGAGATGCAATTGACACAACCGAGCGCCTGCATCCAGATTAGCACGAAAAATTCAGACCATTTCCTCAAGCAAGCCTGCCGGGTCATTCGGACCGGTTTCGGCCAGCCCTCGGTTTTCAATACTGATGTTATTATCAAAGAAATGCTCCAGGACGGCAAGAGCATCAGAGACGCCCGCTGCGGAGGCCCAAGCGGTTGTGTTACGATCAGTGCATTCGGCAAAGAAAGCTGCACACTGACCGGCTATATAAACTGGCCCAAGATCTTCGAGCTGGCATGCTTCAACGGCGTGGATATAAACACCAACGAACAAGTCGGACCACAGACCGGCGATGCCCGCCGGTTCAGCTCCTTCAAAGAATTAATGGAGGCATACAAAGCGCAACTTAAATATTTCGTTGACCTGAAGATAAAAGGTAATAGCATCATTGAAAGGCTGTTCGCCGATTTCATGCCGGCACCGTTTATGTCAATACTCATGGACGATTGTATCGCCCGCGGATTGGATTATCATAATGGCGGCCCCCGGTACAATCCCACATATATTCAGGGAGTAGGGATAGGTACATTGACCGACTCTTTTGCTGCTGTGAAATACAATGTATTTGACAAACAAAACATCTCAATGGATAAGCTGCTCTCGGCTTTGCAGGCTGACTTTGAGGGATACGAACAGTTACAACATGAGCTGCTTTATCATACTCCTAAGTACGGTAACGACGATAGCTTCGCCGACAGCATCACAGAGCAAGTTTTTAACGCTTATTATGAAGTTCTAAACGGCCGTCCGAACACAAAGGGCGGTAAATATCGTGTTAACCTACTTCCGACAACCGTGCACATCTATTTCGGGTCGGTAGTGGGTGCTTTGCCCAACGGCAGGAAAGCAGGTGAGCCCGTCTCCGAGGGCATTTCCCCAACGCAGGGAGCTGATACCAAGGGCCCGACAGCAGTTATCAAATCGGCTGCTCACATCGACCACGTACGCACCGGCGGTACGCTTCTGAACATGAAGTTTAATCCGCAGGTGCTCGCCGGTGACGATGCGATTGAAAAGTTCGGCCATTTAATCCGGGCATACTTCAAGCTCGACGGTCATCACATTCAATTCAATGTAATTACCGCCGAGACGCTCCGAAAAGCCCAGCAGAATCCCGAAATGAACCGCGAGCTGATTGTCAGGGTGGCGGGTTACAGCGATTACTTCGTTGATGTAGGTCGCGAGTTGCAAAATGAAATCATAGCCAGAACCGAACAGCAGGTTTTTTAGCTGCGCTTTCTCGAAGTAATTTTTTCGCTACACAGACTGATTCTATATAGAGCATAAAGTTATTGGACAATGTTTTTATTTTGACATGGAGATCCTTCATTATGAAAAGACTTTATCTTGTCGTTATGAGTATTGTTCTAACAACCCTGGTCGGATGCGAGGCCGCTTCAAATCAGGAACAACTCGAAAAATTCATTAATGCACATGTCAAAAAAGTAGAGCCGCTGTCAACAAAGGCAAATCTTACATACTGGGATGCCGCCACCACCGGTAAGCAGGAAAAATTCCGCGAACTGGAGAAGCTTCAGCTTGAGATCAGCAGAATATACAGTGACCCGAATGATTTTAAACGCCTGAAGAATTTTAAAGAACAAGGAGATATAAAGGACCAGCGGCTCTCCCGGCAGTTGGAAAGATTTTTCCTGTCATATTTACCGAATCAGGTTGAGCCTGAGCTTCTTAATCGCATTGTCGAACTGGATACTAAAATCCAGGAAACGTACAGCAGCTATCGCGGCACGATTGACGGCAATGAAGTTACGATGAGTGACATATATACTATTCTTACTACCGAGAAGGATTGCAAAAAAAGAGAGGCCGCATGGAAGGCCAGCAAACAGGTTGGAAACGTTATTATCGATGATTTTCTGCAATTAATCAGGCTGCGAAACCAGGCGGCTAAAAATGTCGGTTTCGAAAACTATCATACCCTTTCAATATTTACCGGCGAGCAGGATATTGAACAACTGGACGGAACTTTTGCCGAACTATATGAACTCACAAACGAGCCTTTCAGGCAGCTCAAAAATGAGCTCGACCAAATACTGGCTGATGGCTACGGTATCGCACCTGAAGATTTGATGCCCTGGCATTATCATGACCCCTTCTTTCAGAGAACACCTTTAGTATATGAACTGGACCTGGATTTTTATTACAAGGACAGGGACTTAAAAGAGCTTTCTCAGAGGTATTATGCAAGTGTCGGCCTGCCTATAGATGACATTCTGGCCAGAAGTGACTTATACGACCGAGAGGGGAAGTATCCACACGCTTTTGGCTTCGATGCGGACCGCAATGGTGACGTTCGTGTGCTCGCCAATTTACAGGATACCGAACGATGGATGGAAACAATCCTGCACGAATTAGGACACGCCGTTTACAGCAAATACCACGACCGCTCCGAGCCATGGCTACTAAGAGAACCTGCCCACAGCTTTACAACAGAAGCCATAGCGATGTTCTTCGGCAGGTTAAGCAGGAACGCCGCCTGGATGCAGGAGATGCTGGAGCTGTCAACCGAAGAACGAACAAAGACTGAAGAGGTAAGCACTAAGTACCTGCAATTTCAACAAATTCTTTTCGCACGATGGGCAATGGTTATGTACAATTTCGAGAAGGAATTGTACGCCGATCCGAATCAGGACCTGAACAATCTCTGGTGGGACCTTGTTGAGAAGTATCAATTCGTAAATCGCCCGCCGGGACAGCCTGATGCCGGTTGGGCTTCGAAATTGCACTTTACCACAGCCCCCTGTTACTACCATAACTACATGCTGGGCGAACTGCTGGCTTCCCAGCTTCACCATCACATCGTTCGCAATATCTTCAGACTTGACTCCGACCAGGACCTCAGTTATGTTGGCGACGAACGTCTGGGA
This sequence comes from uncultured Pirellulales bacterium, assembly GCA_964569935.1. Lineage (GTDB taxonomy): Bacteria > Planctomycetota > Phycisphaerae > Sedimentisphaerales > Anaerobacaceae > JAFGPS01. Next base: position 2,237 of record CAZMWN010000177.1, on the reverse strand, counting down.
CGATATTTTCGAGAGAATATCTTTGCACCGGGCGCGCTTTATCGCTGGGACAAGATGATTATCAAAGCAACAGGAGAACCCCTGGATCCGAAATACTTCGTCGAGCAATTCATCCGGTGATTATGTCACCGGGGACGCTGATTGCCGCAGCAGGCCCTGCGTCCTCTTAAAGAGACATTAAAAAATTAGGAATCTATAATGGCCTATCTAATTGCCATCATTGTTTATCTGCTGTTACTTACCGGCATAGGAATATACAAATCCGGCCAAGTCAAAACCCAACAGGACTTTGCCGTGGCCGGGCGTTCGCTCTCACCGTGGGTCATGGTCCTGACAATGCTCGCAGTCTGGATTGGAACAGGCTCTATTGTAGGCAATGCCGAAGAGGCCTATCGTACCGGCATGGCGGCATTGATAATTCCTTTCGGCACTTTCATGGGCATGATTCTGCTGTCGTTTATTGCTACACGGGCAAGAAATATCGAAGCGTCGAGCGTCCCCGAAATCATCGGTTCGCGTTTCGGCCAGATAGCCCGGTTCTTAGCAGTTATCGCCCTGATAATAGCCTATATGGTGATTGTGAGTTACCAATTCAACGCCGGCGGAGCTGTAATTGAAGTCATTACCGGAGCATATGTGACAAAGGAAACGGCCACACTCATCGCGGCGGTTTTTATCATCGCATATACCATGCTGGCAGGTCTTAAAAGTCTTGCCAGTATGGATATTGTCACGGGGACAATCATTACCGTCTCACTTTTAATAGCTTTTCCTGTGCTCTTATTCAAGGCAGGAGGCTTTTCAGGTATGCAGGCGGCATACGAAGCAATGCCGGACAAGGCATCGCATATGCAGTTCTGGGGCGTATATTCACCTGTTCATCTCATCAACTTTCTACTCCCCACATTCCTTCTGGTCATGGGCGATGCAAACCAGTATCAACGCATTTTTGCCAGCCGTAACGCCCGGGGCGCCAGGCAGGCGGTCATAATCCTGATTTTCGCAGCACTGGTCATTGAGCTTTTAATCATTGCCTCGGCCTGGATCGCAGGCAGCATGACACCTGACCCGGCCAACGGCAGGTATATCCTGATTTATGCGGCACGGCACCATATGCCCTTCGCACTGGGTATGCTGTTTATGATTACTGTTGTAGGCATCATTATTTCGACTGCGGATTCGTTCCTGCTGGTGCCGGCTACGTGTTTTATCAACGACGTTTATTCTACTTATATCAATCCCAAGGCCGAAGAGAAAAAGGTGATATTTATCAGTCGTTTATTGGTAGTGGCCTTTGGTGTGATTGCTTATCTGGTCACACACGCATTTGCAGAAACTACGGGTTTTTTCAAAAAAGCACTATACGCGTACACTATCTACGGCTCGGCTATTACACCTTCACTTGTAGCCGCCCTATTTTGGAAACGGGCGACCAAAGCCGGTGCCATTAGTTCCATTGTTACAGGCACCGCAGTGACTTTGCTATGGTCCGAAGTTGGGTTTATACGAAATAATTTACCTTCGGCTCTGGCAGAGTTGGACGCCGTCCTGCCTGCAATAACGCTGTCCGTGATAATGCTTTTTGTGGTCAGTTTGTGTACTTCAAATAAAGAACAAACACTTTTAAGATAAACTCATTTACAAGAGAAAATAATGTTTGCAAGCAATGTTTATGTAGAAAGACGAAATCGCCTGAAGGATTATGTCGGCACTGGAATAATTCTGCTCCAAGGTAATGATGATTCTCCCATGAATTTTGCTACCAATTCGTATCCCTTCAGGCAGGACAGCTCATTCTTATACTTCTTCGGCCTGGATAAACCCGGACTAACCGCCCTGCTCGACATAGACAATGGAACAGAAACTGTGTTCGGCGATGACTTGACAATCGACCAGATTATCTGGACCGGACCGCAACCGACTCTGCACCAGATATGTCAGAAAATCGGAGTCTCGAAAACAGGCTCAAGCAGTGAACTCGGATCCATAATTGAGAAAACACGCAAACAAGGCAGAGTCATTCATTTTCTTCCACAATATAGACCTGAAAATATAGTCAAAATCGGACAACTACTGAATATCGAGCCAACAACAGTAAATAACAGTGTTTCCGAAACCCTGATACGAGCTGTTGTTGCACAAAGATCCATCAAATCGCCGGAGGAAATCGAACAAATAGAAGCGGCTCTTGATATCTCCCGCGAAATGCAAATTGCTGCTATGGAACAATCAAGACC
>CAZMWN010000176.1:0-7736 GCA_964569935.1 uncultured Pirellulales bacterium | reverse complement strand
TCCTTTGTATCGCATACTATCAAGGAATTATTTTTTCTGCTTATTGCTATACTACCACGCTCGGACAACATACTGCTTATTACCTGTTCGAGGCTTTCGGCATCAAGAAATTTGAGCATTACGGTTTGTACAAACAATTCGGGTTCGGACTCTTCCATGTTGATGACATCGGAGATCATCTGTGGAGCAGGTTGCCGGTTCATCGGGGACAATTGTGCGAAAGGGTCGTTTTTGAGGGGCTCATCATTTGTCGTTTCTTGATCGTTCATCTGTTGTGATATTGCACTTGTACTAAGCAGACAAACGGCAGCTGTTAGAAAACACCAGACAATGTTAAAATATTGCTTACGTTTAACCATGTCGGAGATTATCCTTTCTCTTGATCTCATAGATAGTGACGCTCATATCACATTTTAAATAACCCGGATTTTTGTTGTCCAAACTTATCCTAACCGCGTCTATTAGCACACATTTTGATCCGGCTTGCAGTTGTTTCATCAGGGTTTCAATATTGCCGTAACCGCCCAGAACACTTAGTTGGGCCCCATGTGCAGTTATATAGCTGTTAGTCTTCTGGAGACCGGCGCCTGATGCCGGGTTAGCCGATGAAAACGTTAATGAGTACATAACGCAGCCAGCTTTTTCAGTTACGGCTTTTATGCTGCTAAAAAATTCTCTTGCTTCTACAGGGTCAAAAAATAGTTCAAGGTTATCGTTCAATTGTTCCTGTAAATTGTTAAGTGCTTTTTTCTTAATTGTTAGGTTGTTATTTATAGTTTGATTTCTTTTTGTGAGGGTACTCACGGCTGACTCATATCTTTGTGCGGCTAAAAGATAATTTCGGTGTGGTGCCACAATCCAATTGTAAACGGCGATTGTTCCAATCAGAACAAGCGCTGCAAGGAAAACAGTACTTTGAGAACGAGTCGTTTTTTTCAAATGTTTCAATAACATTTGTTGATATCCTTTTCATTGAGTCAGTAAACAGTTGATAGAATACCCAATCAGGCCGTCTTGACGGTTGTTGTTTTGGGATACAATTAGTGAAGCAGACTCTATATTTTTACAGGCGCTAAGCGCCTCAATGAATAAATAAAGAGTTTCGTATGAAAGAGCCTGGCCACTAAGCAATATATTTGAGTTTTCACTGCTGAAAATTTCTGTTATCCGTATCCTTTCAGGTGTTGCAATTCTGATATCATTGAGGATTTGCCCCCATGTTAGAACGGCGTCCGAGGCCAGGGCATTATTCATAAGTTCGAGTTTTGATTGTATCTCTGTGATTTGTTTCTGCAAAACACTTTGTTCTTTTAGCAGTTCTTGGGTATCGCAAGTGACCTGCATCTGTTTCTGTTGATTTATATCTTTGTTTACTTTTCGCGTTTTTGCCTGGAGAAAACCGATGCAAATAATCATTATAGCAAAAGTGACTGCCGCAATATTTGCTATTAAAAGAGTCTGTTTTTCTTTCGATTTAGCAATTGCAACTTGTGATGGAAGCAGATTGATATTCAGGCCGGGACCTGATATATTTAAAAGTCCCATCGCCAAACCGATAGCTACTGCCGAAGGTTTATTATCGTCCGCCTCATCTACAACAGGCGTGTCAAGATGTGCGTTTTCAGGAGTTCTAACCTGAAGTTCTATCGATCCAAATCTGGTTCTAAGTTGTTCTGCTTTTTCCTCAACGATCTCACTGTAAATGTTTGTGACTATTATTACCTGCCATTTATCACTTTTTTTTGTAATCCCAAATTTATAGAACTTGAGGACCTCGTTAATCTCTTGTTCCAACCATTCAAAATATTCTTCAGCCTGTAATGGTTCAGTCTCTACTGGTTTTACTCTTATAAAGTCCAAAGTCTTTTGCTTAAACAGAGCTAAAGTGAGAATTCCATCAAAGACCATTGCATATAGTTGGGTCGTATTTGTCGTACCGGCAATTGTTTTTGCGTAACATGCTTTTATGTATGCCGTCCACATTGGTTCAATAGCTTCGATGTTCAGGCCTTGTCTGTTTAAGACCTTCATAGCGGTCGCAACCTTCTGGCCATCCGTGGCAACAACAAGAGCGCGACGGTTACCCGATCTGGATGATGACTTGATGCCACAGAAATCTACCGCAGCCTTCTTGATGGGTAGCATTGCATAGTGTTTTACTTCATTATGCACAAACTGCCTTACATTACCTGGAGCATCCTTGGGCAGGTCCAGAATTTGCATCAGGGTGGGATTGGCCATCAGTGAGATAGCTGTTGGATGAACACGTATTCCATTTCTCGCTTTCAGTTTCCTTATCGCTTTGGCTAAGGCTGCGGCGTTCTCAATGTTGCCGTCCTTTATAGCTCCTTCCGGGACGGGACAACCGGCTGCCTTTAACAATTTGACACTGTCACCGTGCTTTTTGAGCAGTGCCAGATTTATCCGACTATCCGAAATATCAATACCTAATGCAGTTCTGTAGCGAGGCATTATTCGTTTATCCTCAAATGGTCTATTCTTATTACATAGGGACTTGTGCTTCCAATTGTTATATCGGCTTCAACTCTGGTGACAAAACCCTGTGAAGAAGTTCCTGTCGATGTAATTCTGGAGTCGTTGACATCGACTGTGTATGAACCGCCCTCAAAGCTCTTGTCGGTGAAACCGGCGTTCCAGTTCGGATCTGTTCGAAGCTCGCTGAGGGTATCATTAAGACCTGCTTCTGCGGTGGCCAGTGCCTGAGCTGCGAAAATCTGATTTTGCACAAGCTGTATTTCCTCAGTATTCATCTGGAGCATACCGGTAACCAGCATCGACAGCAGCGCTATTGCAAAGACCACCATCAGAAAAACCGAGCCATTATTTTTTAGTTTCATTTTCATCGCTTTTTTATGGACGTATCTCTCCATAATATCCACTTGTGTTATCATCGGGGGCTATCGCGATTGTGAGTGTCTGCGCCTCGTTTGCTGAGCCGAGCGAAAAGGTCGAGGTCCCGCTGCTCCCGCTGGAAGACTGCCTGGCGTATCCTGCTCCGCCCGAAACCGTGCCCCCAGGTCCTTCGCCTGCGCTCTGGGCTACCAAACCGATAATTACCTGGCGGTTCGGACCGGAGTGGATGACACTTGGTGTTTCATTTGCACCCGTTGCCGGTTTATAGCCGGCTACACCGGTTGATGTAGTCATATCAAGCTCGATGGCTTCGGTAAAGCCGTTGTTTACTGTATAGTTACCTGTATTGCCACAAGTAGCGGCATTGATAACCATATCACCCTCTGCTGTAGAAAGAGCAGTCGTCGTAATTGGATTTGGAAAGGCGCTTGCCGTTCCATTGTCGGCGGTTGCTCCGATGGGAGTTGTTTGATTGATGTTGGAAAGAAATACACTGGAGTATGAGACGTTATCCGGCATAGCGCTCCAGTTAGGAACAAACGTGTTGCTGGTTGAGGCAGAAATACCGACCTCGTTGAGGATATATGCAACAACGTATGACCGGTAAGTTGTTCCGGCTATTTCATCGATCACCTTTGTCATTGACTGGCCGCCATAAGTTACAGAGCTGAGATCTATAACTCCGTTCTCCTCAACATGAGCGGTAAGTATCAGGAGCCGGTTTGAATCGACTTCGGCTGTATGTGTGAGACCTGATGTCCATGAACCGAGTATTTCTACCATTCCGGACGTGTTGCTGCTTTCATCCATTGTAATTACTGTATGGTCGGAAAGCCCGGGTTCATCCTCCGTGATATCGTCGTCATCGAATGCTCCCAGACGAACTATCATAGAATTGCCCACTGTCGTTGTTACAGCGGGACTGGTTGGATTGCTGTCGGAATCACCATCGGTCGAGAAAATATCTATTGGATCCGAAGAGTCGTGGCCGGTAAAGCGCATTATCCAGCCGTAAGCCTGCTGGCCACCAGTCCAGGTGAATTGGTGGGTGGCCGATTCCGAAGCTTCTGCAAGTTTCCACCATGCGCCAAGCGTGACTTCACTGCTGTAATCGTCGATGTCAATTTCGGTCCAGCCCTCGCCACCCGGTGAATCTAACGAGGATGAGGTGTCCTCATCAGTAGCAACTGCTGCGATGAGCAGGTCACCCTCATCAGTAGCAGGTGTTGAAATGGTAATAGAAGTATCGTCGGAGCTTACTTTCTGCTCCTCGAACGTCTCGTACGTTATTGTGTTGAAACTGATGTTATCGAACTCGGCGGTACAGAGGACCCCATCGTTGTAGCTGCAAACGGCCATGCCGATGTAGATGTCACCAGTCCCCATATAGATTGAAACATCGCTGCCAACTTGTGTCCAGACAGAGCCATCTGATGACACGTAACCGGTAAAGGTATTGTTACTGCGTGTAAGCTTGAGCCAGCGAGGTGCCTGTGCGCTATAACCCGGCGAGTTGAAGTTAGTGTAACCGCCTGTGATGGTGCGATTCTGGAAGAATATGCCATTGTCGGGAGTTACGAGAATGCCGGCATATCTGGAGTTCCCGTTGAGTGTTTCGCGAATCATCAAACCTGCCTTGGTGTAGTCGCCCGTATCTTCGAGACTCACTAACCTTGCGATGATTTGACCATCGTTACTGAGAGGCTGATAAACGAAGTGAAACTCATCAGTGTTCCACATAATGTCGGCACCTGAACCTTCAACAGTCCAATCGTAGCTTGCACAACTGGCGCTGCCGGTTTCACCAACGTTCCCGATATCCTGATTTTCCCAGTTTCCCTCATTCTGACCATTTGTGCGGAGATAAGCCCATGCAGTAAAGGTTTTGTCCTGACCAGGTGAGGCTGAGCCGGTTACAGTAGTTTCCACCTTTACAACGCGGATGATATTCGCATCAGTAACCGGTGAGAGATGATTATCCAAATCGCATGCATCGTAGCAGGTGAACTGTAACTGGCTGACCGGGCCGGCCAAGTCCGAGAGATTGTTGACTGGGCCAAATTCAACATAGTTTGTTGTACTATTGACATCATATCTGATGTTTTCGGTATCGTTGTCTTCATATTCGATATAGCCATTGGTTTCGGACGAGTCGCTGATGGCGGTTATTATAACAGCCTTTGAGAGATTGCGGTTTAAGTGGTCTATTAGAATCCTGCCGTTCTGCAATGTCTCAGCAGCGACCTGCTTGGAATCCCAGCTATTTCGTATCTGCCCAAATAATGGCAATATCGATGCAAATACGATGGTTATGATAGACATTGCGATGATCATTTCCATAAGGGTCAGACCGCCTCTCGGCCCTCGGAATACTCTGCATGAATCCACAGTGGGATACCCCACGTGGTATTCTAATTTTTTTGTGTTTCTATACTTCATCTTCATTAGCGCATAGAGTTTACCCCGTTAGATAGGCCCAAGGCCGCCATCTCATGGGGTTTACCTTGTATTGTCAGTTTCTTCGGCATAAAACAATTGGCTTGTTACGAGAAGTTCTTTATTGTCAGGTATAAAAAAAAAGAGAAAAAGGTTGAGATAAAAATAAGGAAATACCCGCGTGAGTTTGTTTTTATCGGAACGTTTTTTCCCGGATAGCAAAAAAATTTCGAGCTTGGTTTGATGTCCTATAATTTTTTCATTCACCCCATGAGATGGCGGCCTTGGGCCTATCTCACGGGGTTAATCCCATCTTTTTGCCACAAAGGTGGCCTGAGTAACTTCGATTTCATCGGAATCGAGAATGCTGTCGTCGTCAAGGTCGTAACCGACTGAAACTGTTATCTTTCTAAGATTACTGCCGGCCGACTCATCAGCTATATTGCACAGATATGAGCCCTCGAGGGGTAAATTTGTTTGTGTATATGATTGGCTGTAGTTGTAGACTGAACGCGCTTTTATTTCATCAAACTTGGCCTGGGCGAGTATAAGACTGCGGCTTTTTCGCTCAATTATTACTGTGCCCAGGTTAGCGCTGGTCAGACCTTTTAAAATTGGAACTATCCCGATAATCAACAGAGCTGAGGCGATAACAACCTCGGTCAGAGTCAAACCTGCTCGCGAATGACTCTTTATTTTTTCTTCATTGACTCTGTTGTTGGCCATGATTCTTGTAAATATCCTGTTTAGTTTTCGGTACATTTGACAATACCCGTCGCAACAGTGATAGAAATAGTGAATGTTTTTCCTGAAGCCGAGACAGTAAGCTGGTTATCGCTGCCGGCTTTGAGATTTCCCAGTGGACCAAATTGAAACTGGTCTCCCCCTATACAATTTATCTCTGAGTCAATCGTGTGTGAATCCACTATTGCTGAAGTGTCGATGTTTTGTATCTCGTAACCCGAATAGGGAGCTGAGCCGGTCATATTGAGTGCGAAACCGGTGGTATTATTTGCAGCATTGGAGATAGCAAGACTGCGTGTGCGGCGAAGATCAGTGATAATTTTCCATGCGACAGTGTCGGCTCTTTGTTTTGAAATAGCAGAGAAATTAAGCCTTGGCACAGCAATAGCTGCAAAAATGCCAAGAAAAAGTACGATAATAACAAGCTCTATTAGGCTATAGGCGGCTCTTTTCTGTGCTATCATTGCTACCGACCGTATCAGCTATGAGTTCTTAGTGTTGAGTTTTAAGTTACAACTAAGAACTAAAAACTCATGACTTAAAACTATCTTAATGGCTATGGGCACTATCGTCAAGCCTGTTGTTAACCAGGGCACTTGGATAGTTCGCATCGGTTACCGGGCATTGGGGCGGACCATCCGGGAAATAAGTCGTTGAGTTGGTTATCACCGTCAGATTGGCCGGATAGGTGCCGTCATTTTCTGCTGCGTATAGCTCAATTTGTGAGTTGATTAGATCAATGTTGGTCTTACAGGCATTCTTCTTAGCTGTATCGGCACTTTGGCTTAATCTCGGGATAGCGATTGCAGCGAGCGCACCTAAGATCAGAACGACAATTAATAATTCAACCAGCGTAACACCTTTTTTACACTTCATTTTTGATCTCCTACGTAATACGGGATTACGTTATTTCTATATGTAGCTATACAAACCGTTAAGCTATCGGCATGAAAGACACGGGACTTTTATATTCTTCAATAATGAATTCTGTTTTATTCCAGATGACTCATATAGTCGAACATCGGCAAATACACGCTAATCAGTATAAAACCGATAACCAATCCCATAGCAGTCGTTAAAGCAGGTTCGAGTCTGACCAGCAGGGTTTTCATCGTTCTCTCGATATCCTTATCAAGAAAATCAACGCCTTTATTCAGCATTGCCGATAATGTACCTGCCTCTTCGCCGGAAGCGGCCAACTGGACAATCAGCGGTGGGAATATATCATAATCTTTCAAGGAGTTTGCGACGGTGTTACCAGCCTGTATTGATTGCTGCAGCCTTGTTGTTATTTCGGAAATCTTTGTGTTATTGACAACCTCGCTTGCAACTTCAAGGGCCTTAACAAGTGAGACGCCGGCAGAAGTCATCATGGCAAAGGTGCGGATAAAGTGAGAAGCAATAATCATTCGATTAATTTTTGCCAGAATCGGCATGTTTAGTTTGAATTCATCCCATCGGGCTTTCAGATGCGCATTTTTCCGGAAAAATCCCCACAGCAACGCCACCGCCGCGATAAACAGCAGGATCATCGGCCAGAAGTCTCTAACAAGTATGCTCAAACTAATAAGAGCTTGTGTCGGTCCGGGTAACGGCACGTGCATTTTTTTGTACAGTTTGGCGAATACGGGAATAACGAATATAACCAGGGCGGAAATGACCCCAAAGCACATAGTCCCTAC
>CAZMWN010000175.1:0-7753 GCA_964569935.1 uncultured Pirellulales bacterium | reverse complement strand
GACCTTCAGAGAACAATCGCCGATGGGATAGCTCAAAACAAAGGCGAGCCGGTACAGGTCGGTCGGTATGTCGATATAAGCGATTCGCTGCATATCTACGGCAGTTATTTTAGGGAGGTTGCTCCGGAAATAGAAAAGATGCGTAGTAGTTCCTGGCGACAGCGAGCATGGGAGAGCACTCATCCGGCCTTTGAGATGATGACAATCGAGGCCAGAGAAAAACTGGCACAGGACCCGGACTGGTACGCAAAGGCAAAAGGCTGAAAATCGATTATCGAAAAAGATTGTCCCGATTTGTTGGTCCGGAGCCGACGAAGACAGACGTATCAAGCAGAGGTGTATAATGGCTTTAGTAGTAAATGGTGAGCAAATTGAAGATTCGGCAGTAAAAAAGGAAGCCGAGCGTCTCAGACCCGACTATGAAAAGGCATTTGTGGATATGAATCCCGAAGAGCGGGAAATCCAATTACTCGACTGGTCCAAAGAAAATCTTATCGAAAGAATCTTGCTCCAACAGGAAGTAAAAAATATCGAACCGGAAACACCAAAAGACCACCTCGAACCAATCCTGGCCAACCTTAAAAAAAATTGCCGGGACCCCCAAGATCTTTACAAAGATTTTGATGTAGAGGATGATGAAAACTTAAAACAAGCAATTGATTTGATAATAAGAACCGAAAAAACATTTGAGAAGCTCCTCAAAGATCTGCCCAAGCCTTCAAATGCCGACATCCGGCAACATTATGAAGAAAATAAAGAACAGTTCAACTCCGGTGAACAAATCAGAGTGGCCCATATCGTCAAATATGTGGATTGGCAAACTGATGAGGCAACGGCTTATCAGACTATCTACCTGGCACACAATGAATTGAAACAAGGAGCGCCTTTTGAAACTGTAGTTGATAAATATTCTGACTGTGCCGACCAGAACGGTGACCTGGGTAATATTTCAAGAGGCCAAATGGCAGAGGAATTCGAGGATATGGTCTTTAATTTAGACGTTGGCCAGGTCAGCGATATATTTCGTACACGTTTCGGTTTTCACATCGCCAAGGTATATGGAAGACGCCCGGCGACTGTGCCCGCTTTTGAAGAAGTAAAAGACCGAATTACAGAAACTATTAATGAACAGATGCGATTAAACGCTATTCACGATTTTATAGATAAGCTTAAAAACAAGGCAAAAATCGAAGATATACCAGTAAACAGCTTTAACACAGAAAAAATGCATAAAAAGCAAGCCTGAACACCTATTACTTCGGCCAGAAATAAAAAAATGCAGCTATCCCGATTTGGCTCTACAGGGTTTTTATGTTAGACTTTAAATGTAGCAACCATCCAAAAAATATAATGCCTTTACAGGAGGTAAAGGCTTTATTTCAGACCTTTTGGGGGGGGTTGTATAAGTTTCTTTCCGAGTTGGCCTCTGCGCGTTCCGCGCAGAGGCTCTTTTTTTAAAATAGTTAAAATTTTTATTTGACATACTATATATTGTTATTAGAATACCTAAGTTGACCATATGTTGTATTAGCTCGACGAACTTCAAAGGAGGTAGGTCTCCTGAGTTGCAAGAAAGGAATCCAATTGTAAATCCTTAGGTCACAGGTATATCTCACAAGCAATATGCAAAACGAGATACGAAATGAAATGCCCTTTTTGTAAGGAAGACCAGGATAGGGTTATTGATTCGCGTTCAAGCGACGGCGGAAGAATTATAAGACGCCGACGGCAGTGCCTGTTGTGTAAGAGGCGTTTTACTACCTATGAGAAAATAAATGTAACATTCAGGCTGTGTGTTGTGAAAAAAGATCATTCTCGTGTTCCTTATGACAGGGAGAAAGTTATCGGTGGTTTGCAGAAGGCCTGCTATAAAAGGCCTATATCGGCTGAGCAGCTTCAGCAAATCGCTGACAAAGTAGAAGAAAATATATTCCGGAATTTTGATAAGGAGGTTTCATCAGCGTTTATCGGCGAGAATGTGATGAAACAGTTACGCAGAGTGGACAAGGTAGCATATATTCGTTTCGCCAGTATTTATCGTGATTTCAGGGACGCAGGTGAATTGATTAAGGAGGTCAGTCAGGCAATTAACGACGCTGAGACGACCGCCCAGTTGATGCTCTTTGATTAAAAATCGTGAATCTATAAAAAGGAGTTAGGGTAATTTTGCATGGAGGCAAAAGGAAGGTGGTGCAAACACAACTAAAAGTTATAAAATCCGACGGTAGCGAGGAAGAATACTTACATACAAAGGTGATAGGAACCATCAGCAACGCTCTGAGCAATACCGGACAAGCGGATGTATATATCGCCGAGCAGTTCGCCGATGTTGTAACGTATTATCTTTATGACCGCCAAAACCGTCGTAGCGCAACCAGCAGTGAGATTTTCTCCATTATAAAAGCAGTTCTGACGGCAACCGGCTATTACGATGCAGCGGTATTGCTCAGTGAACATCATTTCGAGCGTCAAATCAAGCGTTCTCGTATTGAGGTCGTTCCCATCGATATTCAGGAACTGACCGATGCCGAGCAGTTCACCGGAGCCAGAGAATCAGGTAGCAGATGCCGGTGGGACAAGTCAAGAATATCCAATGGCCTGGCAAAGGACAACTATTTCAGCAGGCATACAGCACGAGCGATTGCTTCGATGGTCGAATATAGAATCTTCAATATGGGAATTTCTCTGATCCCGACAAGCTTAATAAAGCAACTGGTTTTGAACGAGACCGCCGCGGTCCTTCGAGCCCAGCGACAAATGCAAACCGCTTAATCAGAGATATCGCACAGCAACTGCTTCGTCCGTTCAAGAATGTCTTCGGTTGTTTCTTCCGGCTTTACATCAAGCCAGTGAACATTTTTGAAGGTCTTAAACCATGTTCGCTGGCCCTTGGCCAATCGGCGAGTGTTCTTCTTGATCAATTCGGTAGCTTCCATCAAATCCATCTGTCCGTCGAGATATTGAATTATCTCTGCGTAGCCGATTGCACAACGAGCTTGTTTACTCAAAGGATTTTCCTCAGCCAGCAGGGATTTCACTTCATCGACAAGACCGGCAAGAATCATCTTTTTGACCCTTGCATTAATCCGGCTGCCGGTATCGGCTCTGTCCCTTTGCAAACCTATTATCGTCCAGTCATGTTCAACATCGTTCCGGCCGGTTTGTGTATTGTGCGTTTCCCATTGCTTCTGAAAACTTGAGATGGGTTTACCCGTGATTGTATAAACTTCCAGTGCACGAATTATACGTTTGGAATCATGCGGATTAATTCGCTCGGCGGCCACTGGGTCAACTGCGGACAATTCACGATGAAGTTCTGCCAGACCTTCGGTCTTTGCCCGTTCACGGAACTCCGCACGCACCTGCTCATCTGAGCCCGGGCCTTCGAAAAGGCCGTATAGCAGGGCTTTGATATACAAAGCAGTTCCGCCAACCGCTACGATTTCCTTGCCACTATCCTTAATCTGTTCAATTGCCTGTAAGGCCGCCTCGTGAAAGGCGCCGACGCTGAAGGAATCGCTTGGTTCGATTATATCGATTAAATGATGTTTAACACACTCGCGCTGTTGTATGGTTGGTTTAGCGGTACCGATGTCCATTCGCCGATAAACCTTCATCGAATCAATGCTAATTATTTCAGCACCGAGGCTCTCAGCTAACCCAAAAGCCAATTTATTTTTTCCAGAGGCTGTAATACCAATAATCAAAATCATTTTTATTTTGCTATTTACTACTTATTATTTATATTCTTTAATGTGGGCTCAAACTTTAAACTACGAAGCTGACCATATTTTTAGGATATATATTATATTCTTAATCTTCGATTTTTGCAAAAAAACGGATTTGAATTTATTATCAACGGCTGTTAGCCAAAGGATTGAATATGCAGGACACGAACTTCGAGACCCGATTACGCAGGAAAGCACAGGCTGTTAATTTTGCCCTTAAAAAAATCCTGGATTTCCAGCAGATTAACAAGGAATTAAAAGAAGCGTTGAACTACACCCTGAGCACGCCCGGCAAGCGGATACGCTCGGTGCTTGTGCTATGGTGCCATGAGCTGCTTAAGGGACAAATGGACCATAACGCTGAAATGGCATCGGCGGCTATCGAACTGGTGCATACGTATTCGCTAATTCATGACGACCTGCCCGCAATGGACGATGACGACCTTCGACGCGGAGTTCCTACCTGTCACCGAGTCTTCGACGAAGGCACGGCTATTCTTACCGGTGACGCCCTTTTAACGCTTGCGTTTGAAGTCCTTGCAAGGGAGATTGACCCGCCGGCTATGGCGCTAAAACTTATCGGCAAGCTGGCGCACGAAGCCGGGCCGTCCGGTATGATCGGCGGACAAGTGGCGGATTTAAAGTCGGAAAAAACTGAATTCGACCAAAATACCCTCGAATATATTCATACAAATAAAACCGCCAAGATGTTTCGATGTGCCACAGCGATGGGAGCCATCTGCGGCGGTGCCAATAAGAAGCATTACGAAAGCCTGTGTGAATACGGTCTGAAGATCGGCTTGAGTTTCCAGATAGCCGATGATATTCTCGATGTCACCGCATCGAGCGAGCAGTTGGGCAAGACCGCGGGCAAGGATGTCATCGCAGCAAAGTGCACCTATCCGGCGGTAGTCGGGATGACAAAGGCACAGGAACTCCAGAAGAACCTGACCGATGAAGCGGTTGCCGCTCTGAAACCGTTCGGCAAAAAAGCCGACACACTCCGGCAATTAGCATTCTCCCTGCTCGAAAGAACAAAATAATTTATGCAGGTCTTTAGCGTTTCTTTTTTTCCGCCATAAGGTCTCCCCAAGTTGACCGCGAAGGCGGGGATGTTGCATATCAATGCTGAAAAAGCGATTCGGCTACTTGCTTCACTTTTTACCTGCATAAGATCCATAAAACAATTCCTAATCACCTAATTGCTGTATCCCTTATTTTTCATATTGATATCGGCCTTTTCTCGTTATAAACGGCCCGCGTTCATACTCAGACCAGACCGTCAAAATGTGGATTTGGATTAAGGAAAAAAACAAGCCGGAGTCGATATGAATAAATGGTCGTTTTGTTGGGGGACCATATAATGAAGGTACATAAATTTCAAATTGAAGTTATGTGGCTGTTTCTTGCCGTATCGTTCATCAAGCCGGCAAACGGGGAAATGAACGGATTCATGCAACGAACGATAAGGCTAAAAGGCATACAAAAAGAACAATATTCACCTATACAAATCAGGCCGCCGCCTTGACCCAAATAGTGTGCCCTAAAAAAAACGTACGATAACCAGACATATTAAAATTAACCAACGGGCCATCCCAAAAGGACGGCCTTTTTTTTATACTATTAAAAAAGGGCTGCAAGGAAATACCCACGGCCCTATTAATACATATATCTTTGCTTTTTATTTTACACGCCTTCTAATAGTAATATTAGGGACATTTACCTATTTACTGTTGCGGCTCATTACAGTCCACTGCTTCCCACTGTAATCTTGGATAGTCACCTTCACATATCATCCAGAGCTGGTTAAAGTCCCAGCCGGCGTTTTGAAATACCTCCTGGTCCTGCATCTGATCTGTGGTAAGGCCTGTCCCAAGTTCCAGCGGATCCGAACCGATACTATTAACTGTCTGCGACAATTCCGCATCCCAGAAACATGAAACTGTTTTCGGGCTCAAGAACGATCCCCATACATCTCCAAAGAGTCCGCCGACGAGCGGCTCTTCGTCACCGACCTTTAGTGGAACAAACTCACAGGCCGCATACGAATTCACCCAATATTGATCTTCATCGGCCTTACCGGCAAGGCCACCCAGGACCGAACCTGTGATTGTTCCTTGAGCATAGCAATCCGAAACCTGACTTGTCCCAAGGGTAAATCCGACTAATCCACCGACGGTTCCCTCGGCAATCACGTCACAATTTGCCGATGAACGCAGGATTATGTTGTAGCCCCCGGAATTGAAGCCAACCAGACCACCCACATAATCAACGCCCATGACGGTACCCTCGAACCGGCATTCGATAATGCTATTATTAGTTTGCCGACCGCTAAGCCCTCCGATGATAGTATCCCCACTGATTTGACCCTGTACTTCACAGCGCATTAGCGTACCATTCAGACTGTCGCCAATCATCCCTCCGACTTTTTGTACGCCAGTAACCTGAATCTGGGCCCGGCACTCCACCAGACTGCCACTCGACAAGGTACCGACCAGACCACCGACATCCTCGCCACCTGAGACCAGCCCTGTCACACTGCAGCGGAGAATCATCCCATCATTCCTACCCGCAATCGCTCCGCAGGGTGAGCCACTGACGACCACATCGGTAAGACGCAGGTCCTTAACCAGGCCTGAAAGAATACCGAACAAGCCGGCATCGTACCCATATTCTCCATCGATGTGCAGATTGGCAATCGTATGTCCCCGGCCGTCGAGGACACCACGAAACGGGAGGCCACTGTAACTTCCAACGCCATCTGAATCATCCGTTGCGATCAGGGCGTCCTCAAAGATGCGGCCTCCGGGCAAATTGGGGTCCATATCAAGATCAGCTACCAGGACATAGCTTTTCTCCAACAGGTCGCTGTTCGAGCCAATGGAGATTAACTGCTCAACTGTAGCGATTTGATAAGGATCGTTTGGTTCGCCTGTACCTCCGGCAAACTCCACAGACAAAGCTGAGGTTTGCAGAATCAGGCACATGATTAGTATGATTCCGTTTTTCATAGTTACCTCCCTTTGTAGAAAAATATGAGATGATTTAATGACATTTCCCTTATTAAAGGGATACTGAACGCAATGTTCTCTATGCGACAACATAATCTCTCCCACAACTTCTATAATATAGGCGTTTGCGAATACGAAAATATTGATTTCTTTTTCAAATAATTAAGCGGCGTACGGCTCGAATAATAACATTTCTTGAAATGCCATCTATTGTGGTGACTACGTATTTTTGAATGGCGGCTGTGTTTATACTCGCTAATTTTCATCCGAGCAGGGCCTTTCGCTGTCGCTGTACGCGGCTGCGGAATTCTTCCTCGCTTGGCAGCTGCAGGATTTGACGGTACCGAAGTTTTCGCCGAATCGTTCGATGTTCGATTGAGCCGCTTGCTTCCTCTCTGCCAGCACCGCAGAAGCCGGCCCACCGACAGGCGAAGGCGGTGCAATAGTTTTTCTCGTAGTATCTTTTATTGTTGTGTTATTAGTATGTGGACAATTCTGTCTTACTTGAACGCACTGATTTGTCGCAGTATGTACGCCGGCTTTATCTATACCCCCCCCCGACAATGATGTCTTTGCAGAAACTCAGCGGTATGACCTTTGACAACCGCTTCCTTGCTGATTTTTTCTCATTCCACTTCGATCTTCTTCTGTTCCATCACGATGTCCGGTATATCCCAATCCTTCTGATCCATTAGCTCCTTGAAAGCCCGGCGGAAGAGCAGAGCCACCTCCACGTTGACCTTGCTCTCGGTTTGGGCATCGAAGGTGTAGGTTGAAGTGTCGGTAGCATAGGGAGCCAGCCGATTGTCACTGAGGATGCGGGTGGGATTCCAGTACGCACCGCTGGGAGAGAGACCAGTCCACAGTTCTTCTAACACTTTAGCAAAGCCCTTGCCCGGCAGGCCAGCGTAGTAGCCATGCGCGGGATCGCCTATGCCGCCCCACTCAGGCACCGTGGGACCATCAAGCCGGGTCAATGAGCCGCCGTCGGCATCGGTGGCCGAAACTAACAGG
>CAZMWN010000174.1:0-7817 GCA_964569935.1 uncultured Pirellulales bacterium | reverse complement strand
GCCATGCCGAAAACCAACAACAAAGCCACTAATCTTTTCATCATCTTCTCCTTTCATCATCGTTATAAATACATTCCTCAGAGGGAATGTATCTTTTCATTACATTTCGATATTGCCAATGGCTGCCTGTATAAGACTCTGTTATTGACAGTCTGGAGCCGGGCTATCTGCCTTGTTCCAATTGGCAATTAAAGTATCCAGGTCGTTCGTAGATACTCGAAACTGTTGCTTACCTTGAGGCATGTGGTCGAAGTCCGCACATATCTGATTGCCGCTCAAGGAACTCAAAGGTTTATTCCAGGCTGCTATCAGGACATCCAGGTCATTGGTTGATACCCAGAATTTCTGCTTGCCCTGAGATGTGCCGTCAGCGTCACCATGGCATTGTCTCGGATTTATGCTGGAGATCCAGCAATCGGGCTTACCCACAGCTTCCCATTGCTCCGGATGCGGGCCTGTATAAGCTGTCACCGCATCAAAGGTAACCGGTTTATTGGTTGCACCGTTCAAATCCACTTCCGCCTCGGTAGCATCTTCGAGCACCACATTACCACGAGTTGCATTTGTAGTGACAGACATCAGGCATGATTCACTACACGTGACCGTGCAAAGTCTGCCTTGCAAAGGTGGGGCTTGTGTGTCATAAAGCGAACCCATCTCGATAGTGACACCGCTTGTTTCCAGACCACCCAGTGCACCCGGATCATCAGCATCAGCTACAGGTGTGTAACTACTGATGTCCCAGCTCTCGACCTCGCCGGTATCAAGGACAACAATGTAACGGCTGAAGCTTGCCGGGAAAATTCCGTAGCCGCTGTTGTCGTCACCCTTTTTATTATCTTCGACAAAGACATCTGTAATTACTCCGGCATCAACTGTGATATCCAAAGCGAAAGCTCTGGCTAACTGGTCTCCGGAATATTCTATAGCGGCAACGCCACCACCTTGAGGCTCCACAGTTATGTTGATAGTGGCCCAAACCGGAGTAACGAGGATAACCACCATCAGGGGGAATAACGCCTTTCTCATTTTACAACTCCTTCCTTTCTTCTCTTTTTCTTCGCAGAGATATATACTCTGCACAATCTTGGTTCTCTTTTCTTTTCAATAAAACACATACACGCATACTCACAAAGCTCGTTGTGAATAGATTCTTATAATGAGTTGAGTCCTGCGTGTTAACTGACGAAAATAGCCGTTAATAGCTATCAATCCTTATTTTGGCCTTCTCCTTTCTCACCAATGGGTGGAAAATGCGTGCAATAATTTGCTTACACTCTTCTTGGTAAAGATTTAATGTATATTAACACACCTTTTTAGGTTTTTCAAGAAAAATTTGCTCAAAATTAGAAAATGACCCTCTAAATCCACTACCCGTATATCCTCACTTGCCTAACTTGTTAAAAATAGAGATAGTTACAGGCTAAACGGGCATTATATTAGAACCGTTAAAATATGGTATTTTAATGGGTAAATCAAGGTAAAAATTAAAGATAAGGAACTCATAACTAATTGAGCGGTCAGAGAACGGTAATGCTATGATGGTGGCTTAAGGCTTTCTAATATGAACAGGCCCATCCGATAAAATTCGAATTATAAAAGGAAATTCTTCAAGTTGCATTATATGTTTTTGCGATTTGTTTAATTGTTCTGGTTTGATGAATGTGTATTTCGGAATGGGATTCAAAGACAAAAAGTTGAGTTTTTTTGTGATTTTTTAGTTCTTGGATGGATTTTCGACAGGTCTGTGATAATGTTGGCATTATGTACAACTTCTTGAAGGGACGTCTGGTAGTTGTAAGAATTTGCCTGTTGGCAACGGCCTTATTACTGATTGCCATCGGGATAATTACTATTTACTCTATCGGTCACCCTGCAGAATCCAGCCCTGCCGGTGACGCCGAGGATCTTGCAGGTCACTGGAAAAAGCAGACAATTTTCGCCGGGATTGGATTAGCTTGTTTCATTATTTTGAATCTGGTTAATTATCGACGATTTGGGGCCATTAGTTACTGGATATTTGCTTTGGGTTTGGTCGCTCTGGCCTATTTGCTTGTCAGCCGATATATTGAGCTGCCGTTCGCACCTGAAATTAATAATTCGAACCGTTGGCTGGTCTTTCATCCCCGATTGCCCAGGGTTCAGCCTTCTGAATTTTTTAAGGTTGCTTATATCCTGACCCTCGCCTGGTATTTACGCTATCGAAGTAATTACCGTAATTTCCGCGCTCTGATAGGGCCTTTTGGTTTAACCGTTTTGCCGATGTTTTTTATTCTGCTTGAGCCGGATTTGGGTACTGTGCTGTTAATGATGCCGGTTCTTTTTACGATGCTCTTTGTTGCCGGAGCAAAGGTAAAACATCTTTTAATTATTATTCTAATGGCATTATTGGTAAGTCCGCTGCTATGGTCCAAGATGCGGCAAAATCAGCGAATCAGAATCAGCAGCGTGTTATTGCAAAGCGACTGGATTCGGGAACAGGCCGAAAAACATTCATGGCTCGGAAATGTTCTTGTCGGTACAAAATTCAGTGAAAGGCAGTGGAGAAATGACTGGGGCTGGCATTTAATTCGTTCGAAATATGCGGTCGCCTCCGGCGGAATAAATTCCGGCAAAGGGTATGGCTTTCGGCGCGGTCCCTTTGTCAAATATAACTTTTTGAAAGAGAGACATAACGATTTTATTTTTGCTGTCATTGCGCAGCAATGGGGTTTTTGGGGCTGTCTTGGTTTGATGATGCTATATATTGTTATTGTTAGTTGTGGGCTGGAGATTGCAGCCAACAACACAGACCCTTTCGGTAGATTGCTTGCAGTTGGTATTGTTGCGATGTTTGTCGTTGAGGTTATCATCAATGTAGGTATGACTATGGGCATAATGCCGATTACAGGTTTGACGTTACCTTTTGTAAGCTACGGTGGCTCAAGTCTGTTGGTCAGCATGATGTCTATAGGGCTGTTAAATAATGTCGGGCGCTGCAGACCTTTTAGTCTGGCACGCAAGGCTTAGTACCTAATCCTTTTAATATAACATGTGAGTCGGATAACAGGCGTCGAAAATTGATAAAGGGTTTTAGACAAATTGCTTTTCTGACGGCACTGAGCAGAATCTTTGGGCTCGTGCGGGACATTGCTTACGGGCATTTCTTTGGTGCCGGTGGATTGCTTGATGCCTGGATAATCGCGTTTAGAATTCCTAATCTAAGCAGAAGGCTTTTTGGTGAGGGAGCGGCTTCCGCCTCGTTCGTTCCTATTTACAGCGAAGTTCTTTATCAGGACCGTGAACAAGCTGCGAAATTACTTAATACCGTTGTGACAGTTTTGTTTGTAATTCTGGCTTCTTTGGTGCTGGTTGGCGAAGCATGCATCTGGTTTTATTATCATTTTTTTGCCCGAACGAATGAGACGGAGCTGATATTATCTGAGACGGAGCTGATATTATCGTTAAGCTCAATAATGCTTCCTTATATGCTGTTTGTATGTATGGTTGCGATGCTGGCCGGTATATTGAATGTGCATAGGCATTTTGCCCGACCTGCTCTGGCTCCGATTGTACTGAACGTTTTTATTATCGGGACGATTTTATTTACGGGATGGTTATTGAAGCTTAGTAGCAGAGAGCAACTGTTTTACGTGGCTGTTGCGGTTTTAATTGCCGGAATCATGCAGATAGCAATACAGATTCAACCTCTTCGCCGTTCAGGTGTTTCGATTCGCCCGGCCTGGTATGTACATTCGGAGTCATTCAAGAAAATACTCCTGCTGATGGGGCCGATGATACTGGGCCTGACAGTAACTCAGATAAACACCCTTGCCGATGACCTTATTGCATGGTGGTTTTCAGGTTCAGTTGAGAAAGGTCAATTCTTTGAATTCTTCGGCAGGCAGGTTGCATATCCAATGTGGCGAGGCTCTGTATCGCATCTATATTATGCACAACGTCTATATCAGCTGCCGTTAGGAGTGTTGGGGACTTCGTTGGCCACTGCTATATTTCCAGTGATGAGTGCCGATGCTGCCAGGAAGGATTTTACGGCATTGCAGACAACAATCTCCAAGGGAATACGGGGAACTGTTTTTGTGGCATTCCCGGCCACTATCGGAATCATAATTGTTGCCAGACCGCTCATTTCGGCTGCATTTGAACATGGTAGATTTACCGGTGAAGACACGGATATGGTAGTGAAAACATTAGCCTTCTACGCTTTAGGATTATGTGGATATTTTGCCCAACAGATTCTTGCCAGAGCGTTTTACTCGATGCAGGATTCAAAAGTGCCGATGCGAAGTGCATTAGTGGCTGTCGTTGTGAACTTTTTGCTCAATCTTACCCTTATTTGGTTCCTGGGACGTGCCGGACTGGCAGCGGCGACAGCGATTTGTGCATATATACAGGTTATAATCCTCACTACGGTTCTTCGAATGAAGTTAGGTCATTCTGTGTTAGATGGACTGCTGGTTACCCTGGCTAAGACACTTGTTGCAACGGCTGTTATGTGGTTGGTCGGTGCTACATTTATTACACTGATGAAAGGATTGCCCGATAGTAGATTGTTCAATGTTCTAAGGCTTGTTGTCGTTGTACCATCGGCTGCTGCTGTATATGTCTTATGCGCAAAGTTGCTGCATATCGAGATGTTATCTCTGTTCTCAGGTGGAAAGGCTCGTTAACATACGATGAATATTTTTTGTACCAGTGCAGTTTTGTTTTAGAATGATATAAATTTGATTACAAAAATAGGTCGATATTTCATAGCATGGAAACTATATTTGTGTGCAAATAAAAGTTGACATATAATGGTCTGATGAGTACAAGGATTTAGTTGATGTTTTAAGATTGTGACACAAGGGAATGTTCCTGTGTACTTTTATTGGAAGAGACAAATGCACGGAAGATTGTCATTAATAGCGTTTTTGCTATTTCTTTTTTGTCCCCTGTCGGTTCTGGCCCGGGGATTAACATCAGAAGAAGTAATGAGAACCCGGGCAAATTCCAATCCGTCCGGATTTACCTATCCACCGAACTCAATGCCGAACACAGATATGCTTTTATCGCCATCTGCCAGTCAAAGGTTCTATGAAATCGCTTACGAACTGGCTCACTCTGAAGATGCAAAAGGGCCCGAACTCGAGCAGGCTATCATATTCCTGACTGCTGCAATGGAGCTTGACAATAACGCTGTTGCCGTTCGTCCTTTACTGATTGATTTGGCCTCCCGTGACATAGAACGGGACTACTCCTCTCTTGTTTATAATTTGCTTTTGCAATATGTCGATGAATTCGCCGATCTTGAAGTTGCAAAAAAGGGAGTGAATTATCTGCTTGAGCGGCTGAACTCTATTGAGGAACGGGAGCAGATGCTTGAACAGATGATGGGGGCTCTTGCCAACAATAACACCGTTCTTGGTTCAGAGCTGGCTACGCTGCTTGGCATATTGAAGGCTGAGAAGCCGGATTTGGAAGCCGCCGAGTTCTACCTTGTGCAAGCCTATAAGAACAATAGATATAATAAGCTCGCCTTTACAAAGCTGGCTGAACTTGCACCCGAGCAGATTGAGCCGGCATTGTATCTTGAACGCCTGAGATTAGCATTACGTGAGAATCCGGTCGATATTGAAGCTGCTATTGCCTTTGCACAGCGTGCTGAAGAATTGCAACTTTATGATACAGCCGCGGCTGCTTATGAGTACTGTGCCGATTTGTTTGCTTATCTGTATCCTTCTGAGATACTTCCTGCCCGTATATATCTTCCGTGGTTGATTAGTTGCTATAACACACAAACAAATCAATCCAAATGTGTGCAGATTGCCGTAAGTATCCGACAGACTGGCAAATTTGACCTGCGGATGGAGGCTATAGCCGGCAGAGCAGCTTTAAAGGTTGGTGACGGTCAATTGGCAACACAGATAATTCAGGACGCAGGACAAAAGGCCGGAAAGATACTGATGCGGAATCAGAAGCCGAATACTGATAATCCCGGAGAATTGGATGACAGCAATTCACAGCAGGTTGATGCTGCACAACTGGCTTGGTTCTATTGTTTTATCAGACCTTCTCCGGATGGGGCACTGGGCTGGGCTAATAAGGCCTTTGTTGCTGAGCAAAATTCACCTACGGCGGCTTCTTTGCTGGCTTATGCCCTTATAATGAATAATGAGATTGAAACAGCTAAACCGCTTATTAAAAGATATGAGCGTAACCAAATCTCGGATTTGACACTGGCTATGATTCAATTGGCCGAAGGACAAAATACTCAGGCGATGGAGTCTCTCCGAACCGCAATCGCCAGAGATCCAGGGTCATTTGCAGCCGAACGTGCTAAAGAAATTTTAACTCAGCAAGGCCAGAAGTATGTTCCACCAATAGATCCTGATTCTATTCTAACTGTACTAAAAAATACTTTTGGGCAATCGCTTGTACCTAAGTTCACTCCTCCGGAACAGATTGTTTCATGCGAGTTTAACATTCGGGGTAATAATTTTACTTACGGCAGTGAATTTGACGGTGTTGTGGCAGTTGTTAATAATTCATTGGAGCCTTTGGTTGTCAATGATTATGGTCTGTTCAAAGGTAATATCAGGATTGATGCGGAAATTTCCGGAGACCTTGGTAAAAGAATACCTAACCTTATCTCTAAGAGAATTCGTACTACATTGCTTATCGAGCCGGGGCGTAGGATGCTTATTCCTTTAAGGCTTGTTACGGGTGAATTGAGGGAGATGCTTTTCAATTATCCTCAGGCTTCTTTAGATATACAATTTACAGTATATCTGGATCCTGTAAGAACCGATGATGGAAGAATTGTTAACAGGTTGACATATGTAGCACCGATTCAGGTGCGTGTGCAGCGTCCCGGTGTTCAACTGACCAGTGACTACCTAAGAAACCAGTTTATTTTCATTTCAGAGGGCCAGACAAATCAAAGAATTCAAACTGCCCGGCTTTTTACAGGATTGTTGATGGAGCAGCATATAATGTCCAATCGTCAGCCTACATACAAATTTGTGTATGCCGACTGGATGCCGAAGTTATTAACAGATGCCCTGTCACATGAATCCGGATTGTTACTTAATCCTGCTGAAGGGCAGTGGGTGGTTAAGGTTCACACTATGGCTGATATGTTCCCTTTGCCTCTGGATCATAAACTTATTAAAGCAGTAGCAGAGAATTTGTACAATACCAAATGGCCGGTTCGTATGATGGCTGTTTACCTTCTGGCTAAAAACCCCCATAGTGGATTTGACAAGGTTCTGGACTGGGTGGCACAAAATGATATGAATAAATCCGTTCGTGATATGGCGATTGTGCTCGGCAGGTCCTTGCCCGGCCAATCGCAGTCTTATTCTAACGCAGGAGGGAAAACAATCAATGAACCAATCAGGTAAAGCTTACGTAGTCTTGCTCTAAAGGATTCTTTTTTAGGGGCGCATAAACCTACATAAATGGATTTTAACATACAGCAAGGCTTAACAATAGCATTAGAGAAAGACTATCAGATGGGGGCATTAAGAAGGATTTATTTCGAAGTTGTGAGTGTACCTTATATATTTCTTTAAAAAAATTGTTTGTAATATCGCCATAATCTTGTACCATTCCGTATTCAATTTGGATACTGAGATTCTGAAAAAATAGCATTAATATCATATTTTTTGAAAGGGTTATGTAAATGTCGGCAAAAGTAGACAAAGAAAAATGCACTGGTTGTGAATCTTGTGTATCGGAGTGTCCAAGCGAAGCTATAAGCATGGCTGACCAGAAGGCAGTGATTGATGACGAAGCTTGTATTGATTGCGGGGTATGCGTTGATGCCTGTCCTG
>CAZMWN010000173.1:0-7822 GCA_964569935.1 uncultured Pirellulales bacterium | reverse complement strand
TCTGAAATACGGCTTTGTTACTTTGCCCCGGGACATCGGCAAGGCAATGCTGGTCGGGTTGGTGATTGCTGCTTTTATATCCGCTTTGGTTCCGGAAGGTTTCTTCGCCGAATACCTGGGCAAAGGTATATTTGCGATGGTTGTGATGATGTTTTTAGGCATACCGGTTTATGTATGTGCGACTGCCTCGGTACCTGTTGCTGCTGCGTTGATAATGAAAGGGCTGACGCCGGGTGCGGCTTTGGTCTTTCTTATGACCGGCCCGGCTACAAATGCCGCCTCATTCATCACCATCTGGAAAGCAATGGGTGGCAGGACAGCGCTTATATATCTTGTCACTGTGGCCGGCTGTGCTCTGTTGGGCGGTATCATTCTTGATTGGTTTGCCGCTGGCATGAACTTTGAAATGGTTATGCGACATGGTTGGATGCTTCCGGGTATTGTCAAGTATGCCTCGGCTGTAGTTCTATTAGCTGTAGTGGGATATGCGATATTCAGTAAGACTAAACACTCCAAGGACGACAATTAAACATCTAATGATTTGATTCAGTTCTTAAATGATCCCATTTTGTCGGTAGAGGTAGTAGCTTTATTGAACGAAAGTGACCACACCAAATATGTTAGGAGACCATTTCGGGAACAGACCGTCGCCCCAGTTCATCTGGGCTACACGGCCATTACCATCGTTGTCGTTTAACTGAATCGACAGTCCAATCTTCGTACCAAGATTCCCATATATACCTATTTCCGTTAAAGGAATTCGCAACTCATAGGTGCAGGTTCCCTGTCCTGCTGTGACGGCCATATCATATACAGATGAATCTTTGAACAGATGCCCTGGTTGTCGACCACCACTGTATTGGCTCGGTCTAAAGATGGTATGCACGCCGCTGCCACCGCCCGGGGCCTCAGAGGAAAGATAATAAGTGAAGGACTTCATATCCGCATCAGATCCACGATGAGTCGGATCCACGCCCAGAATCAAGCTGTCACCTTGAATGAATTCCTCTGTGACTAACTGGCCTGAACCGGTTGTGTAGTGCACGTTATCCTGTACTCTAAAGGCTACATAAAGATTAGTCTCGTCCCACATCAGATATCCGACCGCACTGAGATTTTCCGGTGACCAGGCATAAGTCCCTGCTTTATTAGTGATCTGATTGCTTCCTATCAGTGGGATTGGACATTTTTTTATCCAGTCGTCGAGATAGCCGTCGATTGTTGGTGTTATATCTGTCCTGTGCGCTTCGGCTGCGTAGTCGGTTCCCTCGAAGAGAGTTACACGGATATTGTCCCACATTGCCCAGCCTTTGCCCTTGGCCACCGGTGTAAAACCGACACGCTCTGTGCCGGTGGGCATCTGTTTACGACATGTGAACATTTGCCAATGTGGGTTGTTGGAGCCGCAGGAAAACACTTGAACGTCGTACAGCCGCTTCTGACTCCCATCGGCGAAATACTGAGTCATATTCGAACCGGTCCCCATGTTCTCGTTGCGCACCCAAGCTGTATAGAGGTACGTCTGGCCGCCTCGCAGACTAATTATTTGTTTGATATATTCCCATCCGGAAGTGTTCTCGAATTTCAGGATGCGATCACCCAGGCCATCGCCCAGACCTTCGGCGCTAACCCACATTTTCGTGCTGTCATTGACTCTCCAGCCTTCGGGGCCCCTGCTTGTAGAGTTAGGTGTCTCGAAGTCCCCATTTGGCATCAAGTTGCCTAAAGACTGCGGTGATATGACCGATAGCACGATAGGCTTATCGATTTGAGGCAGCTTTTCCCAGTCGAAATTGAAAATTACTTTGGCGGTGTAGTCCTTGTCTGAAATGTCCTTCGGGATAGCCGGTTCGATTTCATATATCTGCTCTTTTTTTGTTTCAATCCGGAAGGGTATCGGTTTTAATTCCGGCCAGCCCGTGGGAAGAACGATATTTATGTTTCCGGAAATTTCTCGACTATACAGGTTGGGTAGTTGCACTAATAGTTTTCCTTTTGTGCCTTTGAGCATATTGAAGTGCGGAGTTATTCGCCTTGCAGTTGCTACGTTTGAAGATGTGCCGGCTCCCACACGGGATATGAGAATTTGAGGTACAACATAGGCTTTTAAGACATCGAGATCCGCCTCCTCGATGAAACAGGGTAACGGATTTATCTGGAGTTCTGCTTGGCCGTTAGGTGTTGATAGGGAGCTTTCATTGCCCTGGTAGTCTGTAATAAGCAGTTGTTCAGTGCCGACATCGAGTATGATGTTCTCGCCTTTTTGTTCATAAGTCGATGCAATCAGGATTGGCTTACCATCTCGCTCGAAAAGGTGGAACAGTCCGCCTTTGCCGAGTAAAAAAGTTCCCAATGGTATTGCCCTGACCATTTTGCTTGTGAAAACAGCCAGAGTTGCAGCGACGGGACGGGGACTGAAGTCATCAAGAAGATACCCAAAAGCGCCGACCGGGGTTGGTTCGCCTCCGAAGTAAATAATCTTTTCACATCCTGCAGCAAGCTCGTCAGTCCACTGGTCCAGTACCCATTTGCATTGCTCGGTGTTTGTTAGTTCTTCGAGTGGCGGTACTGCCCATGCGTTGAGACGTTTGGCGGATTCGTTCTCCCATACGTCAACATGTCCGCAACCGGCGGCATCGAGGTCCTTACGTGCTTCTATGATGCCGTCACCATTTTGGTAGTGCACAGGGAGCGCATCGATGTACTTGCCCGCGCCGGCGGTTAAAACCTGGATTCTGAAACTTCTCGGGTAAAGTCCTCCGGCTAATATCGTGACTATATTGGGATCTATTGCCTTGGCGGTTTCGGTGCCGATTCTGCACATTTTTACATAAGTCGCGACCGGGTCTTCGCAGTTACCCGGATTAATCTCATTAAGCCATTCCCACCCGTAGAGTTTGCCTTTAAGTTGAGTTGTCACTGTTTTGACAAATTCCCGCCAAATGTTCCAGTTGCAGTCGAACGCCTTGTAATTGACCATTTGAGCCTCTCCGGGGAATGCGAATGAAGGTGGATCAATCACACACAGCCAGATTTTGACCCCGTATTTACCCGCGGCGTCGAGTTCCTTCTGCAGTTGTTCCAGATTGTAGAAATCCGGCCCGGGCTGTAAGGTATACCAGTGTGTGAATCGCCTGCAATACGTGAGACCCAGACGTTGTGCTATCGCCCAGACCTGCTCGCCGGGGGTATTCCAGTGGGTTGTCATGCCGAAGCGGGTCGGTTCGCCATGGGTGACCTCCATTAAATTTGGGATTCGTGCAAAAGTCGTGTGGCGTTTTTCCCAGCCGGGCACATCGACCTCGATCAAAAAGACTCCGCGTTTATCGATATCCGGTTCTATTTTTATTTCCTGACCTTTTGCTTCAGCCGTAAAACTCTTTGAACCTTCGGCGATGGAAACACCGGTGGTTTCGTAAACTTTGTAATAGAGTGTCTTTTGTTCACCCGGCTTCACGATAATTTTTAGTCTTATTATGATTTGTACCGGCTCGTTGTATGTGAAGAGATTGCCAGGCACTTTTGTTTCAATATCGAAATAACCTCGCCTGCCGACAAAGCTTCCCTCGCTTCGAACATACCAGGGCCAATCCTTTCCGCCGGCGTCATTGAAGCCCGCTAAAAGTAACAAGGGATTGTTCTTTTTGACGTGTTCAAGACCTTCGGGAACGGTGAAAGTGAAAAGATGGCGTCCTCTGCCTGGTTTGGTTAAATTCACCTTCTGGCTCAATCCTGGATAAGGGATGTGGCTTCGTCTGGTTGTGTTTTTACCGTCAGAAATGTAAATCCCCGGACCTGTGCCCCAGAGGAAAAGTGTAGTTGTTCCAAAATGCTCCGAGGGGTCGAGATAGTATTCGACCGGGACATGCCAGGTCTGACCGGAGACAAGTTGTGTACTATTGGACGTGTCTATGAAAATCCAGCTTTTATTATAATTACATTCATCGGTATTATTGTCGGCGGCGAATACGCTTCGCGACAGGAAGAGGCTTAATGTAGAGATTATTATAATTAGAAGTTTTTCGCTTATACTTGAACTCATTTTGTGTCTCTCTTAAGGTAAAGCCGTACATTTACAGATATGTCTGTAAGCGTATATTATGAATGATATGACTTATTATAAGAGATTCGTTGTGACAAGTCCAAGCCTGCTTAAATTTACTCTGGCATTCTTAAGACTCCTGCTCCCTGGATTTTCCCTTGTTTGAGCAAAATCAGGGCCTCGTTGGCTTGCTTTAGCTCGAATTCCTGGACCTCGGGAATAATTGGAATTTCGGCGGCCAAAGGCAGAAACTCTTCGGCATCCCTGCGTGTAATGTTAGCAACACTTTTTATTTCTTTTTCCAGCCAGAGGTGGGTCGAATAATTCAACTGGAGCAGAGATTCTTGGTCTTTGCTTTCTTTTCGTATTGCATTAATGACGATCCTTCCGGCCTTTTCCAGTACGTTTAAGGCTTCGACTATTGGTTTCCATGCGGGTGTAAAATCAATTGCGTAATTTATTTTTTCCGGCGGGATTTCTTCGGTTGCTCCAACCCAATCAGCGCCGAGTTTAACAGCTAAAGCCTGGTGGTTTTTCTGTCCGGACCTTGTGAAAACAAATACTTTGGAATTTGGGTATTTGTGTTTGACTATCTGAATGACGATGTGAGCAGAAGCACCAAAACCGAACAGACCAAGAACTTGACCGTCACACAGACCGGTCAGTCTCAAGGCCCTGTATCCTATCGCTCCGGCACAGAGCAGGGGGGCTGCCGCTGAGTCGGTAAATATATCCGGGATCAAATAAGCAAAATCTTCTGAGACCACAGTATATTCTGCGTAGCCGCCGTTTATGTCACAGCCGGTGCCGAGAAAATCGGAACATAAATTCTCATATCCCCGCAGGCAGAGATCACATTTTCCGCACGCAGAATTTATCCAGGCAATTCCCACCCGGTCTCCTATCTTGAAACGACTTGCTCCAGTGCCCAGACTTTCAACTTTCCCGACAACCTCATGTCCTAAAATCACAGGCAATTTTACTTCAAGTCTTCCTTCAATCTCGTCAAGCTCGGTATGACAGACACCACAGGTGGTGACTTTTACTCTGATTTGTTTCTTTGACGGTTGGGGAATTGGCAGGTCCTTCAGCTCCAGCGGATTATTTTCAACCGGTCCTGTTTTATGAAGTACCATTGCCTTCATTGCGTAGTTCTCCTTTATTTACGACTTACTATTTATACCAATAATGCAAGAATTAAATTATCAACATTTTTGGAGAAAATAAACAAAAAATAGCGGTATGGTCTCTCCGGAAGTGCTGTAAACGTTCGTTTACCAAAATCCGGTAAAGTTCAATTTTTTAACATAGTGATCCATTTGCATCCTAAATCCTTACAGTAGTATTGACATGGTTATTGCTTTTATGTTATGATTTAGTATAGAATAATGTCTCATTGTTGTTATAACCACATTCAGTATAGCGAGCATACGATTGGGGATGGGAGTAAAAAGGGTGTTTTAATATATGAAAATTGCATTTATGAGTCTGATTTTAGTTGTTTCCCTGGTTAATTTCGGGCAAGCCGACATTCCTCTGGTCATTAATGAGTTTATGGCGTCCAATCGCAATAGCGAGAAGGATCCACAAGGCCAGAATGATGATTGGATTGAGATATATAACTATGGTTCAAATCCTATTCATATAGGAGGGATGTATCTCTCTGATAGCTTGTCTGCTCCTACTAAATGGCAAATTCCTGTTGGAACTACTGTCCCGGTAGGCTATCTGTTGATATGGGCTGACGAAGACATTGCTGATGCAGGACTACATGCTAATTTTAAGCTCAGTGCCGGTGGCGAGGAGCTTTGCTTGTTCGATACCGATGGCAGTACTTTAATTGATAGTATCACCTTCGGTGAACAAACCACCGATGTTTCCTATGGTCGATTCCCGGATGCCGCTGATAACTGGCGTATTTATACTACTCCTACCCCGGGAGCAGAAAATACCGGGGGCTATTTGGGTGAAGTTGGAGCCCCCATGTTCAGCCATAGTCGCGGCTTCTATGATGCACCGTTTTCAGTGACAATCGCCACTGAAACTACCGGGGCCGTGATACGCTATACAACAGACGGCAGTACACCCGACGAATTCTATGGCCAGGTCTATACCGGCCCTGTCCAGATTTCCACAACTACCTGTCTGCGAACGATTGCATATCAAGGAGGATGGAAATCCACGAATGTGGACACCCAGACCTATATTTTCATCGACGATGTAATCGAGCAGCCAGAGTTCCCTCCCGGCTATCCCGACTCTTGGAAGGGACATTCTGTTACGGATAATTACGTTCCGGCTGATTATGGAATGGATAAAGATGTTACAGAAGATCCCGCCTATGCCAGTCTCATGGAAGAAGCCTTATTATCAATTCCCACCATCTCAATTGTTACAGACAAGGAGTACCTGTTCGATCCCGCGATAGGTATTTACATGAACCCGGAAGAGGAAGGAGATAATCTGGAATGGGAAAGACCTTCTTCGGCAGAGTTATTCTGCCCCGACGGCTCAATGGAATTTCAAATCAACTGTGGCCTGAGACTCCAGGGGGGACACTCTCGAAAACCTTTTAAAGCTCCGAAACACTCTTTCAGTTTTCGATTCAGGGACATCTACGGACCGACCAGTCTTGATTATAAGCTCTTTGGTGACGACTGGCCCGTGGATTCTTTCGACTCACTACATCTTCGCGCCGGCTTCAACGATGTCTGGATACACCGGTCACAGAGCCAGAATTCGCACGCACAGTACATCTATGACCAGTGGATGCGAGATTCCCTTACTGAAATGGGCCACCAGGATGCACTCCAGGGCTTCTTTGTTCACCTGTACTTAAATGGTATTTATTGGGGCATTTATCAACTGCATGAGCGACCGGATGCCGATCACTACGCTGCTTATAACGGCGGTAGTGGAGACGAAATCGATGCTATAAACGGCGATCCTACATATGTTATCTCAGACCCACTCAATACCGGCTCTGTTTCAGATGGCACCATAGATGCTTGGCTCGAATTAAAAGGTGTCGTCGCTGACCGAGATTGGGAGCAGATATGTAAGCTTGTTGATATGGACAGCTTTATCGATTGGACAGTTTTGAGCTATTTCGCCGGTACTACCGACATCAAGCGAGGTACGAACTGGCGGGCGGCAGGCGGTGGCCTGCAGCGCAGACCCTGGCGATTCTATAGTTGGGACGCTGAGCATGTAATGGAAAGAGTGGACCAGGTTGGCATTGGTTCTGTATCCGATCCTTCGGGTTTCTTGGATTACCTTGAAGATATTGAGGAATTTCGTATTCGCGTTGGCGACCGCGTTCAAAAACATCTTTTCAACAATGGTGCATTAACAACCCAAAAGAATCTCGATCGCTGGATAAAACGTTCCGACGAAGTCCAACTTGCCGTAATTGCCGAGTCCGCCCGATGGGGCGATTATCGAAAAGACGTTCATCCATACAGCGGAACTTACCCACTATATACTAAGAATAACCACTGGATCCCTCAGAATAATTACATCATCAATAACTACTTACCTCGCAGAACAGAGATAGCACTCGATATGTTCCGTTCCTTTGGAATGTACCCAAACATAGAAACACCGGTCTTCCAAATCAACGGCTCATATCAGCATGATGGCCAGGTTACTAAGTACAGTTCGTTATTGATACCCAGTACAACAGGAACAATATTGTATACTTTTGACGGCACCGACCCGCGAACACCCGGAACATCGCAGGAATTCGGCGAGAGAGTAGTTCTAATAGCTGAAAATGCC
>CAZMWN010000172.1:0-7838 GCA_964569935.1 uncultured Pirellulales bacterium | reverse complement strand
CTGGAGCATCTGGGCAACCGTTTTTTTGGCCGCTATTTGAATCAGCTCCATCAAAGTAAGTTTCTCCAGCCATTCGCTGTTATATCTGACTTCGAGTTTTTCATTGGAAGTATCCAGGATTTTGCCGGCCTGCTCGAAATAAGTCTTTGCATTTTGTTCGATCTGCTCGCCGGACAGTATCGGTCTTGTGGCGTTTTGGCCTGTTGGGTCTCCAATCCGAGCCGTATAGTCGCCGATGATTAAAACCGCCTTGTGGCCAAGGTCCTGGAACTGACGCATCTTTCGCAGTACGACAGTATGGCCCAGATGAATATCGGGTGAGGTTGGATCAAGACCAAGCTTGATTCGCAATTGTTTGTTAGATTTAGGAGCTTCAGTGAGTTTTTCAGCCAACTCGTTCTCGGTAAAGACTTCTACTGTACCGCGTTTTAGTAACTGTATTTGCTCTGCAATTGCTTTTTTCATAGATATCCTTTGCACCAACACTTTTTCAAGAAGCTAAATTATAGGGGATTAACAGAGAATAAGCAAGGTTGCCTGTAACAGTCTGCCAACATTAGAATTATTTGGCTATCAGGTCTTTAAGTTGCATTTTTTTGATAAAAAATGGAATTTTTAGATAAGGCCGGAGAAACAGCACTTTCCAATAGAATTTCTGTTACCCAAGCTTAAAAAGGTGCCTTTTAAGGTTAGAGCAAAACCTTTTATAAGTAATAGAAAGAAAGGAGCTATATCATGTTCAGGCCAAAATACCAGCAAAAATTGACGTTGGCTTTTGTAGTGCTGGCTTCGGCCTTAATCCTTTTTGCCGAGCCTGTCTTTGCAAAAAAAGCCGCAAAAAGCAGAAAATCAGGTGAATCTACCCAGGCAAAACAACAGGCGTCAAAACCAGCTCCTGCACCAAAAGCCAGGCAGTCATCAAATGCCAGCAGAAACCGCAGCAGCGCTGCTTCCAATTCACGATCAAGTCAGCCTCGGGCCAATAGCTCGAGTTCTATAAATCGAAATAATACTCGCAGAACACCCAGCGTTCGTCAGCCCAGCAGGACTACAACCAGCAGAACCTCAACGCTGGTGACATCGAGCCGTATTAGTCCTTCACGACCCACAACCAGTTCGAATACTCGCAAACCAACCTCGATCCGTATAGGCACCAGCAATCCATCGCGTCCAAGTTCCAGTGGATCGCGACAATCAACAAACTCAACTAACTGGGTAAGAACACGCCCTTCGAGTGCAACCAAGCAGCCGGCTGTAAGCTCAAACAATCGTATTAGCTCAAGTAAAAGCTCGCGGATCGGCAATTCGATCGGCACACAGCCACAATCTACATCTACCGTCCACAATCAATCAACAAAAAGCTCGACCAACCGGATAAGTTCGCGCATCGGTAGTACATTCAGTACAGAACAGACACTTCCTCCAACTGTGGCAAGACAGCCGGCTGCAAGTTTAAATAACCGGATAAGTTCAAGTAAAAGACCAGGCATCGGCAACATGATAGGTAACCAATTAACATCTACATCCAGAACAAGGAAACAATCAATTATAAGCTCAACCAACCGTAATAAATCACTCATCGACAGTGTAAAAAGTCCGGATAGGACGCCTCCTTCAAATGTGGCAAAGCAGCCGGCTGGAAGCTCAAATAATCGTATAAGCTCAAGAGACCGGGCAGATTCGCGAATTGGAAGTGTAATTGGTCCAAAAAGGACGCCTCCTCCAAATGTAGCAAAACGGCCGGCTGCAAGCCTAAATAATCGTAGAAGCTCGAATATAGGCCGGGACATCGGCAACTCTATTAGCAAGCAAACAGATTCAAAAACCAGGACCAAAAAACAGCTAAAAATTAACCAAGGCAGCCGGGATAATACTCGGCTCAGTGATAAAATTAGAGAAAATAGACCCTCTGAAACGATAAAAGGTGGGCGTGCTCGTGATGGAGAAACTGTAACAGGCTCACGAATAATTAAAGGGACTAACAGTGGTAGAGCAAATAGAAAAGCCAATTCTGATACGCAAACAACTATAATTAACAACACAATAGTAAATACCAGCGACCGAAGGACCGGAACTCGGGTACACCGTTTCAATACTGTGAGACCTTCTCGTTTGATATACCGCGATCGGCCCCATTTTAGGCGCGACCGTTATCACTACGAACATACATACGTGGATCACTATAGTCGGTTACGCCGAAGAATAATCTGGCCGAGATACCGTTTTACACTGTGTTATAACCGGGGACCATGGTTCTCTTTCAGGCATGTTTATCCATACTATCACCGAAAATACTTATTCGTTAGTCTGGGCGGCTACTGGCCTTTAGAGTACAGTTATATCCGCTATTATTGGTATGGTTGTCACCCTTACTCCTGGTATGGTTATTATCCAATCGCTCGCGAGGTCAAAGGTGAAACATATAACTACTATACCTATAATTATTACTACGGTGACAACAGCCAGTCGCCTGAACCGATGGCAGATGCAGGTTTTTATGAAAAGTTAGCACAGCAACCGGCAGAAGAACCATCTCAGGCAACCCTGGCTGACAGCTACTTTGAAGAAGCTGTCGAAGCATTTGAGGCAAGCAATTACGACATTGCCGTCGATAAATTCGCCAAAGCGATGGAATTTGCACCGAACGATATGGTCCTTCCATTTGCCTATTGTCAGGCCTTGCTGGCAACCGAGCAGTATTCTAAAGCCGCCGAAGTCCTTCGGACTGCTCTGACGAAGATCAGTCCGGAAAAGGAAGGCGTTTTTTATCCCCGTGGATTGTATCCCGATGAAGAGATTCTTCTTGCCCAACTTGACGACCTCGCTGAAAAAGTCGAAATTTTCAACTTTGATGCAGACTTACAGTTATTATTAGGCTATCAATTACTCGGCATCGGCCAACTTGATAAAGCTGTTACCCCATTGATGAATGCCGGCCGGGACTTGGAAAGCGCAGACGCCGCTGCAGTATTGCTAAGGCTTTTGGAAAAAATCAAAACCTCCGAAGACGAAACTGAGGAAACCGAGGAAGTTGAAATTGAGAAAACTGAAATCGAGGAAGCTGAAAAAACTGAAACCGAAGGAGTAAAAATTGATGATACTGATGCAAGCCAGAGTTCTATTCAGAGCAAAATAATAAACAAAGGACACGCAACAAGAACAAAAGGAACGGTACTTTTGGCGACTTTATGTGTCCTGGCGGGAAGTACCGGTATCGGTCATTACTTCAGAGTTTAAATAGCTTCACCTAACATATACGGCCACAACTCAGGGAGGTGCAAACGATGAAACTTACCAAGTGTCAACTTATACTTATAATATTGCTCATGCCAAGTTTTACGCAAGCCGGCAACAATCACCTGCCCTTTCCAATCCTTCAGACAATTGATGAACAAGAGGTCCCCGACATTTACGACAATATAGTTGTCTGGCAACAGTTCGTTTCCGAATATGGGGACTATGATATTTATGTTGCAGATCTAAATAATCCATCCGATCCGCTTATCCACATTCTCGGTGGTGAAAGCGACCAGATGAATCCGGCCATTTTCGAGAATTTCATAGTATGGCAGGATTACGTCTCATGGCAGGACTCAGCAGATTGGGATATTTACCTGGCGGATATCAGCGGCCAGACTGAGCCCAACATATTCGTGATATCTGAAATCGCCGACAACAACGAACAAAATCCGGCAATTCATGGCAATATAGTCGTCTGGGAGGATGGTTTCCCGGGAAACTTAAATATCTATGGAGCGGATATTACTAATCCGGCCAATCCCATAGAATTTCTCATCGCCGGCTTAGAAATTGACCAGCAAAATCCCGCCATATACAGAAATTCCGTCGTATGGCAAGACAGCTATTTTGGCGATTGGGATATTTATGCCGCTGACATCTGGCTAAGAGACAGACCTACAGAGTATCCCGTCTCACTTCTGGAAAATGACCAGCAAAATCCGGCTATATCGGGCAATATTGTTGTATGGCAGGACAATTTCTCCGGTAATTGGGATATTTACGCTGCCGATATCTCTGAACCCAACAATCCTGTCGAATTTGCCATTGCTGTTTACGATTCATCTGCGGTTAATCCCGACATAGATGGCAGCGTAATCGTTTGGCAGGACAACCGAAACAATAACTGGGACATATACGGTTACAATCTTGTTACCGGTCTTGAATTTCAAATTACCTACAATCGCTATGATCAGACCAATCCAGCCATAAGTGGAAAGACGATAGTCTGGCAGGATTACCGTAACGGCAATTCAGAAATATACGCCATCATACTTGACGAAATTGAAACAGCAATATGCACATCCAAAGTTACCGGAGATGTCAACGAAGATTGCAAGGTTGACTTTGCCGATTTTACCCTGATGACCTCTGGCTGGCTCGAATGTAATATTGAGCCGGTGGAGGCCTGTCCTTAACAGAGCCGGGAATCCATTGCTTGCCGGCCTGACCCAATGATTTATATCAGGGAAAGAATACGCATTATTACTTGAAGAACACATACCTTTAATATAGAATTTCCGTTACCAACAGCTAAGTTAGTGCCTTTTATATACAGGACGAACGTTTCGCCCCTAAAGGGCAGCATAATGATACAGGGATTATAGACTCGGAATGGACAGACGGCTGCAAAATGCTTTGAAAGGACTTACCGCCTGCGATATTGAACGACGTCGCAGAGCAATGGAGCCTTTTGTCAGAGCCACATTTGAGAGCTTCATCAGGTATTTATATAGATATCTGGGTAATGAGACCGAATGTGAGGATATCTTGGAAGATGTTTACGCCGACATATGGGAAGATCCGGGACACCTTAGTAACATTAACAGCCAGAGAGAGTTACTAAAAACCGTATATATGTATTACATGCGAAAGCGCCTTAGGCAAGTATATAGAAGGATTAATAGACATTTAAATTTATCACAAAATAACCTGACTAACCTTGTCGCTCCCGAATTAGGTGTTTTTGAAATGATGTCTCAATCAGAACTGAAACAGTCACTTCATCGGGCGTTGGGAAAACTTAAGTCAAGGGAGCGAAGAGCCATAGAGCTCTGGATGGAAGGATTCTCCAATAGAACAGTTGCTAATGAGCTCAAGACTACCGTCGGAGCGGTGAAAATGTTGAAGTTTCGAGCCATATTGAAGCTAAAGAAGTTGATGCAAGATTCCTATCAAGCAGAATAATTCTGCATTTTATGAAGGACAATAAAAAATGTCTGATACAAAACGAGAAATTCAGGAATTGCTGGTTGACTACGCGGGGGCATTGCGTGACGGCTGTATTCCTTCGTTCCTGAAATCACTCACACGCGAGGAAGGACGGTTAATAGCTTCTTCCGATCAATTTTGGGATGCCACCGAAATTGTACGGATTCTCAATGGCGTTGGATTTGCTGACAAAGCCGTGACTGCAGATGTCGGCCTTTTCATGTCACGAGTTAATGCCAATATCGTGTCACGCTTGAAAAAAGCAAGAGCCTCATCACAACGCAAACGCCCCAACCGCCTTTCTTCACAAAAGCGAAGCGGCAGGAGCACAAGATCCACGTCTAAAACGGAAAATACAGAGAAGCAAATATGATTTTAGACTGTCACCAATGTTCATCCTGTTATTTTGAGGATAAGGAGCAGTCCTCAAGAATCGACCCTGCTACAATTTCGCAGCGTCAACCGAGGTTAGCATATAGAAATGTGCTGGTTGTGTTTGTCTGCATCGAAATTTACGACAGCAAACAGGAACTCGAAGAAGCCGCAGATGAATTCGAGGCACTTTCAGAACTCATAGGAAAACGACCTATCTTACTCTGTCCAAATGTGCATCTTTCTATTGATAGAGCCCCTGAGAAGCAAGCCGCATACTTAATCGCCGAACTGGAAAAAATGCTTGTTGCAAAAGGCTATGACATTCACATCCTGTCTTTTGGTTATCACAAGCAATTTGGCATGGAAATTAATGGTAATGTGGGTAGTGTTGTCGGCAGAAGGTTCTACGGCTCCGCAGATAAGCAGTTTCTCAGGCTCTTGACACGACTTGGTGTTTGCCCGCCGGATTCTCTGCCGGAACAGATGCCATCCTGGGCCAAAATGTTAACTGAACGACGGCTGAAAGTATTAGGCAGCCGAAGAGAAACCTATAGCTTTGCGAAAACAATGCTTCAGGAACAGCTTGATGCAACCGGCCACGGAGAACTGTGGACATGTATGCTATTTGAGGGGGAAAGGCAGCCTGTCGACGATTACCTCAGTACTTTGTATGAAATCATAGAGGATTATTCAGATGTGCGGGTGCACCGTGCTCTGAATCTGAGTGTGCCCGGTTTTTCCAATGCCGCACGCCATCTCTTTCGCAAATATCCAGAGGCAATCGAATCAGGCAGGCTTCGGATTTATAACAGCCAGGTCTCCGATATCGAGTTTCTTTTAACCAGAAGTTCTGTGCTTCTTGCCTTTCCACAAATACCAAGAAAAGCCGGATCACATGCTGGAGAAATATCGTTCGGTATCTACTGTAAGGATGAGGACTTTTCGAAGAATTTGATTCAATGGTACCGTATTTTTCTCGTTGATGCGAGATTTGGATGGATTCGTACGGAATCCGAACTAAACACTACTATCAACGAACTGGAAGAGGAAATGTTCCAGACCGGACATGGGGATCACAAACAAGAAGAATGATGTTTGGACTATGGTGAAAATAGTTCGAGAACTACTGTATTTTCTATCCGAACCAGTTTTTTATTAAGTTTATAGAACATCGAAGAGGATCAGAAACTGTGAGTATGGTCTTGTCTTTGGCTGTTGTCGTAGCCTATATGGTGTTGCTCACATTCGTTGCAGTACGCGCGCGTGCCGCTCGTGAGTTTGAAGAGTTCTCATTGGCAAAACGGGCACTTCCACTGGCATTGGTTTTTGGTAGTCTTGCTGCTACTTACGTCGGACCTGGCTTTTCAATTGGATTTGTCGGGCGGGGCTTCAATAGCGGATTCCTTTTTCTCGGTATAGGCCTGGCATACTCGCTCCAAAACATTTTAGTTGGCCTGTTTATTGCACCGCGACTTAGAGGTTTGAAAAACTGTCACACGCTGGGTGACGCCATCGGTCAAAAATACGATAAAAAATGCCAGATTGTTGCAGGCGTTATCTCCGTTGGCTTATGCGCCGGTTTTTCTGCGGTCATGGCAAGTGCGGGTGGTGTCGTTTTAAGTGATGTTTTTCAACTACCAAGTTGGTCATCTGTCGCTATAGTTGTTGGTATCACAGCTTTATACACGACGTTTGGTGGATTGCGAGCGAGCGTAATAACCGACGCTTTTCAGTTCACAGCATTTGCCTCTTTACTACCTGTTACGTTATTATTGGCAATCGCATTTCATCTCAATGGTGACCCGCTCACTTTCACCAGCCAAGCATCAGAAGCTACCATTAACGGCCTTGATTCGACGCCAATTATTGAGATAGTTGGTCTGGTTGCAGCTTTTCTGCTTGGGGAAACACTTATCCCCCCCTATGCAAACAGAGCATTAGCTTCCAGAACAACAAAAATCTCGCGAAACGGTTTTGTTTTAGCAGGTATCTTCAGTGCTGTATGGTTTTTAGTCATGATTTCTCTCGGAATTACAGCCCGAAGTATAATTCCAGAGGACACAGGGGAAGATTTTGTTCTGTTGAACTTAGTCAAATCAATCAT
Source organism: uncultured Pirellulales bacterium (assembly GCA_964569935.1). GTDB lineage: Bacteria > Planctomycetota > Phycisphaerae > Sedimentisphaerales > Anaerobacaceae > JAFGPS01. The sequence continues at coordinate 130 of CAZMWN010000172.1, read as the reverse complement.
GCCGGCCAGTGGATATGCACTTTTATTAGTAGTATTAGTGTCAGTGGTAATGTCCAGCCTTGATTCACTGCTGAATGCCGGTGCAGTAGCTTTTACTCAGGATATTGTCAAACCATTTGTAAACTTAACG
>CAZMWN010000171.1:0-7847 GCA_964569935.1 uncultured Pirellulales bacterium | reverse complement strand
GGTTTACGACAGCACATGGAAGGACCATCTCTATTCGATGGACCATCTCAAGAGCAGTATCTGGATGCGTTCATGGGCCGAGAAAGACCCCAAGACCGAATTCAAGCGCGAAGGTTATCGAATGTTCGATGAGATGCTGGCAACCATAGAGGACCGTGTCACGGATATCATCTTCAAGGTACATCTCGAAGCCGGCGCCCGCGCCCGAAGCGTCTGGAACGTCAGCCAGACAACGCACGACGAGGTCGGCCAGTTCGCGATGGCCGAGCGACAGCGAGCCGCTGCCCAGGCACCGCAGGGCGAAGCGAAGGTAAAACAGATAAAACTCGATACCCCCAAAGTCGGTCGCAATGATCCCTGTCCCTGCGGCAGCGGGAAAAAATACAAAAAATGCTGCGGCAAAAACACATAGAATTAATCCATAAAGGAGAGACAAATGTTTAATGGTATTTTTCACATTCCGCAGCCGGTGAATGAACCGTGCCTGCAATATGCTCCGCACAGCCCCGAACGCGCAAACCTGTCCGCCAAGCTCAAAGAGATGCTCAATAATCAAATAGAAGTACCAATGATAATCGGCGGCGAGGAAGTGCGCAACGGCAACCTCGCGGATATCAGATGTCCCCACGACCACCAGCATGTGTTAGGCAAATATCACCAGGCTGATGCCGAATACGCCATTAAGGCTGTAGATGCCGCTGAGAAAGCCAAAAAAGACTGGGGCCGGATGCCATGGGAATCCAGAGCCGTAGTTATACTCAAAGCCGCAGATCTGCTGGCCGGTAAATACCGTGACACAATCAATGCCGCTACGATGCTCAACATGAGCAAAACGCCGCACCAGGCAGAAATTGATTCTGCATGTGAGCTTATAGATTTCTGGCGGTTCAATCCGCATTTCATGGAAGAGGTTTATGGCGACCAGCCGATGTCGACCAAAGGCGTGCTGAACTACATGGAACACCGGCCGCTGGATGGATTTGTCCTGGCATTGACGCCGTTCAACTTCACTTCGATTGCCGGTAATCTTCCGACTGCACCGGCCCTGATGGGTAACACCGTGGTTTGGAAACCAGCGTCGGCGGCAGTCCTGCCGGCATACTTTATTATGAAGATTCTGGAAGAGGCGGGCATGCCGCCCGGCGTTATCAACATGGTGCCGGGTCCGGGTCCGGTTGTTGCCCCACCGGTGCTGGACGATGTAAGGCTCGGCGGCATTCACTTCACCGGAAGCACGTATGTATTCTCGACAATCTGGCTTGCAGTCGGCAAGGACATTCGCAAATATGTCGCATATCCCCGAATCGTCGGTGAGACAGGCGGAAAAGATTTTATATTTGCACACGTAAGTGCCGATACCGAGGCCCTCGTGACGGCGCTGGTACGAGGAGCGTTCGAGTATCAGGGACAGAAATGTTCGGCTGCCTCACGGGCTTATATCCCGGATTCGACCTGGCCACAAGTAAAAGAACGGCTGATAAGCGAAATCGGCAGTATAAAAATGGGCGACGTGACCGATTTTACGAACTACATGGCGGCGGTTATAGATAAAAAAGCATTCGATACTATCACCGAATATATTAATTACGCCAAAAATTCTCCCGATATGGATATCATCACAGGCGGTGAAAGTAACGACTCGAAGGGATATTTCATCGAGCCGACTGTTGTTGTCAGCAAGGAGCCGAAATCCAAACTGATGGTCGAAGAAATCTTCGGCCCTGTTTTAACTATATACATTTATCCGGAAGGTGAATATGAGCAAACACTGGAACTTTGCGACCAGAGTTCGCCGTATGCTTTGACTGGAGCGATCTTCGCTCTGGATCGCAGTGCGATTGTCAAGGCGATGGATCTGTTACGTCACGCAGCGGGCAATTTCTACGTTAATGACAAACCTACAGGCGCAGTCGTGGGCCAACAGCCGTTCGGCGGCTCGCGTGCATCAGGAACGAACGACAAGGCCGGCAGCTGGCTCAACCTCGAAAGATGGGTCTCACCACGTACTATTAAGGAGACGTTCCTACCTCCCCGCAACTTCCGCTATCCGTATATGGATAAGGAGTAGTATCTGTCAGGACTATTTCTGGTCCGGTGGATATTAGATTGCTTTGTTTCGTCTGCGATGACAGAATTTTGGGAAGGAAGGAAAATGAAAAAGACAACATTAATAGCTCCATTTTTATTTTCATGCGTTTTGCTCTGTCATGTACGGATTGGTGAGGCTGGAGCAGTCGATGCAAATCACCTCCCCTCGTCGATTGTAACGGAAAACTCTGTAGAAATCTGCCTGAACAGCAGGTACTCGCAACATTCCCTCCGAGGCACGGCCAATATCCAACAAATAAGCAATGTTTTATGGGCTGCAGGAAAAGTCCCTTTCACAGGGACACACAGGAATATATACGTTGCCACACCAGACGGGACATATTTATATGACTCCAATAACCACTCACTGAGCCGGCATTCAGACGTAGTAAGGGATGACGGCGCTTTCGCACTTGTTTATGAAAGCGAGCGGGATTTCGATACCGGCGTTTCGTTTATGCCGGCACTATTGGCTGCGGTATCTTTGTGCCGGAGCACCGAATCTCAGATGGCAAGCTGTCCAAAAGGACTTGGGTACCCAAAAGCACGATTAATTTTTGGAGTACAGTCAGCCAGAGCACTGACAACCGATTTGACAGCGCATTGTTCTGTAGCCGAAAGCGAGTCCGGGTGGCTGCCGGACCCTTCAACCACAGGTGACAACAGCCTTGAAGAAATCCTGGCCAATTTGAGATACGTCAGTAATTTTTCTCAGACGAATTTGACACTACAACAAATTTCCCAGATTCTATGGGCGGGATACGGCTGTACCGCACATACATCAAGTAACGGCCGAGCAGGTTTGACCGTTCCTTCTGCATGGGCCAATTATTATCTGACACGAAGCATTTATTTAGCGAACGAAAACGGCGTTTTTCGTTATCATAACAGAAATCCTGAGACAAATCTTTCCACCAGGGACCATCGCCTTGAGCAAATAGATTCCGCTTCTGCCGGAAGAGGAGGGTCCCGGCCTATCGATGCCAGAGGCAGGCTGCAAACCGCCGTCAACGATTTGCCTGAAGCGCCTTGCTATATTATACTTTGTCTTAATTCTTCCGATGTTACAGACGAATATGCCCGCCTGGAGACGGGTTTTGTCGCCGGCAATATGCTTATCCAGGCAACAGCAATTGATTTAGGTTGTCACTTTAAGGCCGGCTTAACCTCAAACGAGCGAAGCGATATTCACACCGCCACAAATATACCTTCGTCACATGTCCCCCAGGCAATAGTCAGTATCGGACCGGTAGAAGTTGTCGTGCCTATCTCTGTGACCCTCCAGGGTGATAACCGTCCTGATGCTGAGTGGATCGTTCCATTAACCGTCAAATTTTTTACACCGGGAGCCGATGTATTAAGTGACACTCCGGCCTATGGGTTCAAGTTAAATACCGCCAGGTCTGCCGAAGGTAATACGGCCGTCTGCGAGGCAACGGGTGTCGCGTCGGGGACATACGATGTCACGGCCCAGAGCGATTACACTTTAATGAATATCAGAAAAAGCGTAGCCATTTCAGACCCAAACACATCGGTCGATATGGGCACACTCCTGGAAGGCAACGCCAGTCTGGATAACAGAATTGATCTTGACGATTTTGCCATTTTCTCGACGAGCTGGCTGTCCTCCGAATCGCAGGTTGAATATAACGTTCGTGCTGATTTCGACCGCAACGGCCTGATTAACACAGCCGACCTTTGCCTGCTGGCAAACAACTGGCTAAGCAGCTCACCAGTAGAAATCATACTTTAATTTCTTCAACGGATAGTTTTATCCGGTGGGCTACTTTCAAAACGAACGAGCTGTCAGACTGTCTGTTTCTATTGACAAAAAGGACCTATCCATCTAAAATCCACTCAAAAATATGCGTGGAAGTAAGGATTCATATAGCAGAATACCAATGAATAGAGTTCTACCGTATATCCTGGTCGTGATCGTTTGCCCGGCCGGCTTAAGTGTCCGGGCGGCAGAGAAAAGGACAACAGAAATATCGGCTGGTCGATATGCGAAGCTCCAAAGGATCGATATCAACGATATTCGATGGACCAAGGGTCTCTGGGCTGAGAGGTTCGAAATTTGCCACAGAGTTATGATTCCTAACATGTGGCGACTTCTGGAAGACCCCGAAATCAGTCACGCTTATGACAACTTTCTTATTGCCGCCGGGTTGAAAGATGGAAGGCACAGAGGACCGAAATGGCATGACGGAGATTTCTATAAGTGGCTCGAAGCGGCCGCTTACGTTTACGGTGTCACCAAAGACGAGAAACTCAACCAACAGATGGACCAAATCATCGAGGTCATCGGTAAGGTCCAGCGCGAGGATGGTTATATTCATACGCCCGTAATAATTTCTCAGCGCAACCAAAGTTCAGGAACTACGGAATTTAAGAACAGGCTCGACTTCGAGACATACAACATGGGGCATCTGATGACATGTGCATGTGTCCATTACCGCGCCACAGGCAAGACAACGCTGTTGGATATCGCTCAAAAGGCCGCCGATTTTCTTTATACGTTCTACAAGGAATCTCCCGAGAACCTGGCGAACAACGCCATCTGCCCCTCCCATTATATGGGCGTTGTCGAGATGTACAGGACCACCGGCGATTCGAGGTATCTGGAACTGGCCAAGGGGCTTATCGATATTCGTGATATTGTCGAAGAAGGCTCGGACCATAACCAGGACCGGATACCATTTCGCCAACAAACCAAAGCCGTCGGACACGCCGTCAGGGCGAATTATCTCTATGCCGGTGCCGCTGATGTTTATGCAGAGACGGGAGACAAATCTCTGCTGGATGCACTGGAGGCTATCTGGCGTGACGTCACCTACCGAAAAATGTATGTCACCGGCGCCACCGGCGCCCTTTATGACGGCGCTTCGCCGGACGGCTCCAAAAACCACAGTGCTATCCAGCTTGTTCATCAGGCCTATGGCAGAGAATACCAACTGCCGAACATCACGGCGTACAACGAATCGTGTGCTACGGTCGGCTTTGTGTTGTGGAACCAGCGCATGCTTGCAATCACTGCGCAGGCGCGCTTTACCGACATGCTCGAACTGGCACTTTACAACGGTGTGCTTTCGGCCATCAGCCTCGATGGAAAGAATTTCTTTTATACAAATCCGCTTCGGGTAGTTGACGACATGCCCTTCGAACTGCGCTGGTCGCGCCGGCGTCAGCCGTATATCAGTTGTTTCTGCTGCCCGCCGAATGTTGTCCGAACAATTGCCGAGGCCGGAGGCTATGCCTATAGCATCTCGGACGAAGGATTGTGGTTCAACCTCTACGGCAGTAATGTCCTTGATACGCAGTTGCACGATGGCTCCAGAGTCAGGTTAAGACAACAAACCGATTATCCATGGGACGGGACAATCAGGATTATCATTGAGAATGCGCCAAAAAATGAATTCTCGGTATTTCTGCGTATTCCCGGCTGGGCCAGCGATTCCAGCGTGACAGTTAACGGCAAACTCACGGGAAATAATTTGACAACCGAACAGTATTTTCAAATCAAACGAACGTGGTCGGCGGGTGACCTTATCGAGCTTATCCTGCCGATGCCGGTGAAATTGATTGAGGCGAATCCTCTGGCCGAGGAGATTCGTAACCAGGTGGCAATCAAACGCGGCCCGATAGTGTACTGCCTGGAATCTGTTGACCTGCCGGAAAATGTCAGAATAACAGATATCACTATTCCCCCGGCGATTAAACTGACCGGCCGTTTCGAGCCGGACCTGCTCGACGGCGTCACCGTACTGGAAGGCAAGGCCCATATCCTTGCCAACAGTGACTGGGGCGAAACTCTTTACCGTCCGTTCACAAATCAGAAGCCCAAAGATGTGGTTATTCGCCTTATCCCCTATTATGCCTGGGGCAATCGCGGCCAATCCGAGATGACCGTCTGGCTGCCCCTGCGATAAGTACTGGCAAAGACACAGAGGCTACCATCTCATGGGATTTACCCCGTTAGATAGGCTATAAGCCGCCATCTACCGTAAGGCATGGCCAGGTCCATTAAAGGGCAAAAAATACGTAGTTACCACAATAGACAATGTTTACATTAAATGCTATTTTGTCCGAGTATAAATAAGTAGTAATATGTGATACGGTTTTTATGTTTTATTATTTAAATAAGGAGATTTAAGATGAGGAAAATGTTACTGATAATTGCTTTAGTAGGATTTATGGGTACTTTAGTTGGCTGTCCACCTACAGGAACTATGAGGGTCAAATTGGTTGAACCCACACCAGTCGCTACGGAAGAGGGAGTGAAACTTGAAACTCGTACTGAGCAAACTCTTGCCTATTTGGAAGTTATCGAAAGATCTCCTAATGTCAAGAGTGTCACGCGTCTAACCGAGAATGAAGATAGAAACATAAGCATCGGACCTCCAATTTTATCTCCAACAGAAGACATCATAGTTTACTGGGAAATGCCGATCAGGGTCACAATCGATCCTTCAGGTGGAACAAGGTTGAGTAGGTATAGTAATATTTATAAACAGAATATCGGTTCGCTTGCAAAGACACGGATGACATATGGCAACAGAACAGATTTGTTTCCAACTTTTTCCCCCGATGGTACTGCTCTATTATTCAGTTCCAATCGGACTGGACCTAATCCTACCTTATGGCGAATCGTTCTCGCTGGAGGAGGTGGAATCACCAAGATCACTAATACATTGGCAGAAGATTATGAACCGTGCGTTTCCCCGGATACAACATTTATTGTGTATGCTTCAAATCCGCCCTATGCGGATGAACCCCAGATATGGAAGGTGGATTATAATGGACTTTTGCCAACGCAGTTACGAGTCGGAAGATCGCCGGATCTTTCTCCGTACGGCACAAAGATCCTCTTTATTCGTGTGGATAAAGAAAGTGGAAGAGAACAGTTATGGATTATGAGCACAGATGGTTCCGGAGAAACACAGCTGACAAGTAACACTGAATATAATATTGATAGTGCCAGATGGTCACCCGATGGAGAGAAAATAATCTTCGCCTCGGATGAGGGCGTCGATTCTCGAAAAAGGCACAATTATGACATTTGGATTATGGATACTGATGGCACTAATCGAACTCAGTTAACAACTAATGGCTCACACGATGATAATCCCTACTGGGATCGGAATGGCAAGTTCGTATATTTCCGCTCAAACAGAGGGGGAGCTTGGAACATATGGCGATTTGAACCAGTGACACCCTAATCAACGGAAATCTCGAACGAAGTTTGTATGTAACAAAAACTGTGAACAGATTTAGGCAAACTTATGTGGCTGCCTTGAATATTGCAATCTCAGATATATAATAATTTTAAAGGGGCTGTGAGCATCTTGCTTACAGCCCTTTTTTTATCTGTGCAAAACCCAATACATACCTGAAAAGTACAGAGATTCGGTGAACAGTGCCGATGATAGAATATATGGCTGCTGGGTCAAAAAAATTCGGTATTGTCGGACTAATTGCCGTAGCAATCGTCTTCGGTGGATTGGCCTATCTCTCGCGTGGGCCGTACAAGGCGATTGAGACGATACATGAGCTTTTAACCGAGAACAAAAATCTCAAGCAGGCAATAACCAACCTGACGGACGAGAGCCAAATAGGCTATGCAAAAGTAATAAAACGGGAAAAAGTCGACGGCAAGCTGCTAACAACAATAAAATTTGTCGAAACCGCCCGAGACGACAAGACGAAAAGAATCCTGGAAAAAGAATACACCATCGAGGGCGATATCATCCACTTCGACG
>CAZMWN010000170.1:0-7912 GCA_964569935.1 uncultured Pirellulales bacterium | reverse complement strand
TGGATTGGACATTGGTCACAATTCTATCAAGATGATTCAATTGGTTATTTTTGGAGAGCAGATAACCGTTCTTGCCGCGGATGAAGCTCGGATAGAATCCGATACAAACAATGACGGGCAGGAGAGGAAAAATTTTATTATCTCGGCAATAAAGCAAATGCTTGCGAGAGGCAACTTCCACGGAAGAAACGTCGTGTCATGTTTACCGAGCGGTGATTTAAAAATCACGAGTTTGCGGCTGACTGAAGCAGAGGGGGAGAAAGCAGAGCAGGTATTGAGGCGGGAAGTTGTCCAGCGTTTTGGGCTCGATCCAGATAAGGACGCTATGGATTATATCATTGCCGGCAATGTTCGGCAGGGTGATGAGATAAAGAACGAACTGATATTATTTGCAACAAATAATGAAATAGTGAAGAGCCATATTGAGATGCTTGAACTGACAGGTCTTAGACCGATTGCAATAGATACGATTCCCTGTGCCTTATTCAGGAGCTTTGAGAGATCACTGAGACGCCAGGAGGATAGAGAGTACGCAGTCATTTATATAGATGTTGGAAGCTGTTATACGACCGTGGTTTTTGGCCGTGGCGGAGAAATTTGCTTTGTAAAACAGATAAAAATTGGTGCGGGAGATTTCAATCGGGAAGTAGCATCAAAATTGAGTATTAGCAACAACGAGGCTGAAATACTGCGGGGAGAGCTTCAAATGGAATCCAGTCCTTTGACGCCAAAGTCACATTCCACCGTACAGACATCTTCTGAAAGTATGCAGAAAATAGATGCATCAACGCGTCAGGTAATGATTGATGGGATAAGTAAAATTGCCGAGGAACTGGCAAAAGAGATATCGCTGTGCCTAAGGTATTATACAGTGACATTCAGGGGCAGACGTGTAGAACGAGCGGTTCTTACCGGAGGCGGAGGTTATGAAAAGATTTTACTCGATGTTCTGCGACGGCAACTGACTGTAGGTGTTGAAGTAGCCCAGCCCTTAAGAGGCTTCGACTTGTCGAACGAAAGGGCAAATCTGAATTTTTACGGTGACAGACGAGGTCTGTTATGTGAATGGACAGTGGCTGTGGGACTGAGTCTAAAAGGATGGCACGTATCCAAGACGAGCGAAACCGTGGTGAAACAAAAAGAACCAATGGATTATGAAAGAAGAAGCAAGGTAGGAGGTCATTATGAAAGAAATTGATTTCCTTCCGGAATGGTATAAAAGCGGCAGAAGACGTCAGATAAGTTACCGTACGCAATATTTTATATTGGGTGGTATATTTGTAGTAATGATGGTTTGGAATTTTGTTACCTCATACTCAATATCGAAAGCTAAAGGCCAAGTTGTTCAAATGGCTACTGAACAGACCCAGGCGGAAAAAGTATCGGCCAAATTAGCTGAGTTGAAAAACGAGATGAATACATTTCACAAGAGAGAGGGTTTGGTGGAAAGAATTGATTCCAGAATCAATGTCGCAAGCGTTTTAGCAGAAATAAGCTATCTGGTTGATGAAAAAATTGTTCTTAGCAAAGTTGAGCTTATCTCCGAGAAATTTGTGGACAGGCAGGGCAAAAAATCATCTCGGCAAACTGCCGGAGTAGTAAGGGCGGTGCAATCTGACTTTGTTGCCAAGCATGAACTGCCAATAGGTGACGTGCGATTTAAGGTATTGATTGCAGGCGTAGCTGCGGATGCGGGTGACGTGGCAGCTTTAATATGTAAGCTTGAAAATTCACCATACTTTTGTCAGGTCGTACTATCCTTCTCAAGAAATACAGATATTGAGGCAAAAAACAGCGGCACTCTTCACTTGCGAACAGATCATACACCAGAGTTATCAAACGCCAGGAGAGACGACCGTAAATCCGAGGGTAATATTCAAGTTAGCAATTTCGAGATAAATTGTTATCTGGCTAACTATCGTGAACAATAAAAGATTGAAAGTAAATACCTTGTTTCGAGAAAAACAACAAATAACAATATGTCTTATAGCAGTGGCTGTAATTGGCGGATTTGTGCTGTTTAGATTTCTTCCTCTACACAGGAGAATCAATACCGTAAAACAGGCAAGAGCGGCACAGATGCTGACTATTGCTAAAAGCATTTCAGATAGTGAACAGCTGCCTTTGTTCACAAATCAATTGCTTAACTTGAAAACCAAACTAAGTAATTTTGAGGCTAATATACCTGGACAAAGAGCACTTGGAACATTTGTACATCAAATTGCTGAACTGATGAATCAGCATAATCTTAAAGAGCAGGAGATAGCCCCTCGCACGGAAGTAGAAACCGATGGATTAAACTGCATACCCGTGAGTATACAATGCAAGGGGGAATTAACACAGATATTTCAATTTTATCAACAGTTGCAGGAGCTGGACAGGCTGATTCGCATTAAACAGGTAAAGTTTACAAATGATAGTGATTATATAGGTGAAGTCAGTATGGAGACTGATGTAGTCATCTATTACAGAACAGATATCGAACATGGATAACAATATCAGTAACAACCCAAAGAAGGATGTAAATGAGACGGAATAGTGGAAACAACAGTAACGGTGCTAAAAGGATTATAAATCACTTAGCAGCAGAGAAGAAAAAGACCATGTTGGCGGTATGCTTAATTGTGTTGATGGCCTTCATGTGGGTAAGAGTTTTTTTCAGGAAAACTACGGCTGTAGAAGGAGCGGTAGTGTCAGGTCAGACGGAGAAGGAAAACAGTTCTAATTCAACATTGAAAATATCATTCATAGAGTTACCGGAAGTTGTAGGTCGTAATGATGTAATTATCAGAAACTTTTTTGCCTCGAATGGTTGGCAGAGTTTTAACGGACGAGAAAAGAATGTAGTGAGTATAGAAGAAGTAAATGTCGTTCCAGGTGATGTAATGGAAAAAGTTATCAAGAAAGTTGTACAGAAGCTAAAGCTGGAAGCAATATGGATAGGCGAGAATCCCAAGGCTTATATCAATGACAAAGTTCATTCGGTCGGGGATACGTTACTCGTCAGTGATGGAGCTGATAAGTATGAATGTGAAGTAGTTGCAATTGAAGATAATACGGTCGTAATTCGATGTGGAAATGCGGAAGTAAAATTGAAACTAACAAAAGCTATTGAAAACAGCGGATAGTCGAAACGCTATACGCAAGAAAGAAAAGGAGCCAGATTATGTATTATAAAAGAAATTACAAGACTAAAAGATTATTGATGTGGAGCCTCGCGCTGGCTGTGATAACAGTGCTTGCCTTCAGCGGTGCCGTGCAAAGCCGGGCTTTAGCCGGTACCGGTGACGCAGCAAGCGGCCCCGAAGGAAGTAGAATCCCGGTATTCAATTGTGAAGAGGACTTTGGCATACGCAAGGCCCTGGCAATGCTCGGCAGTATGTGCCAAAAAAATATTGTGCCTTCACCGGGTGTTGACGGGCAACTGGCGTTCAGAAGTCTGAGGGATGTTACCTTCGAAGAAGCTATGGATGCAATATTAGGGGAAAACTTTGTATATGAGGAAAAGGGAAATCTAATCAAAGTATATACAAGGGAAGAATACAAAAAGATCAAGGAAAATCCTGAACGGATGGTATGCAAGGTCTTTACGCTCTACTATATGAGCGGTACTGAGGCAGTCAAGCTCATCGTTCCGGTGCTAAGCAGTGCCGGGAGTATTCAGGCCAGTTCACCTGCTGAGACTGCGGTTGGAACTACCGGTGAGTCTATCACTACGGGTTCCAGTGGTGGTGATACAATGGCATTGAATGACACCATCGTTATCCTTGACTATCCGGAGAATATAGCTGAGGCGGAAAAGCTGCTTCAAGAACTGGATATTCGCCCCAAGCAGGTCCTTGTCGAAGCGACTATTCTTAGTGCTACTTTAACTGAATCAATGGAGCTTGGCGTTGACTTGAACTTTTTTAACGGTGTCAACTTGACAGGTACTAATGCAAGTTCAGCAGATGCATATAATTCTGCTGTTTCGCAGCAGACACCTATGGCACAGGTAGCCACCGGTGGTACCGGGACACCTTTGGAAACGTCAGGTTTTGCATCTGTCGGTGGCAGTGGATTGAGAATTGGAGTTTCAAGTGGCCAAATGGCGGCAATCATCACTGCTTTAGAGACAGTGACCGACACGACGGTTCTTGCAAATCCCAAGATTCTGGCTGTAAATAAGCAGCTTGGGCAGGTTTACATCGGCACGAAGATTGGCTATAATTCGCAGACCACACAAACACAAACATCAACAACGCAGCAAGTTGAGTTCCTCGATACCGGAACCAAACTCTCTTTCAGGCCCTTCATAGGGAACGATGGTTATATCCGGATGGATATCCATCCCAAAGATAGTTCCGGTACCCTGAAAGCTAATGACATACCTGATGAGTTCTCAACGGAGTTGGCGACCAATATAATGGTCAAGGATGGGCAAACTATCGTGATAGGAGGATTGTTCAGAGATGTTGTGGTTACGAATCGAAGCCAGATTCCTTTGCTGGGTGATTTACCCCTTATTGGTTCAGCATTCAGAGGCACCAATGACACGGTAACACGTCAGGAAGTCATAGTCTTGCTTACTCCTCATATTATTGAGGAGCCGGAAGAAATAAATAGTGAAGCAAGAGAAGATGATATACGCAGGAAGAGATTAGGTGCCAAGGGTGAGTTGCAGTGGACAGGAAGGTCAAAATTGGCAGAAGATCGCTATGCAAGAGCAGTGAGCCATTATTTTGAAGGTGATAGCGCATCTGCAATGAAAGAGTTGCACACTGTTCTCAAGCTTCGTCCGTCGTATCTTGAGGCAATTCGTCTGAAAGAAAGAATCATTGCTGAGACAAACCCTGATGAGATGGAAAAAATGGAAAGGGTTATGCTGGAAGCGGCTGACCAGAATGAAGCTCCGAAATGGCTAAGAAAATAAGCAATATCAGGTAAAAAGTAAAATATTTGAGATTGCTTCGCTGCGCTCGCAATGGCAACGCGCGATACGCACGACGCAATATGATGTACGATTTTTGGAGCAGTTGTTGTGAGGTTTTCAAGAAGCTTATTTGCAACAGTCACATTAGTTGTGATATGTGGCTTGTTTATCGCAACCGTCGCCGAAGGGCAGAACTCTGGCGCGGAAGAGGGTAGGCAATTCACTGGTTATTCACAACAAAGGGACTTTGTTGTGCTGGTGGTTTACGCTGCCGGAGCTGTGGGCGTGATTTTGCTCGGTTGGTACTGGCTAAGGCTGGCTGGGGTAATCACGTCCATAGCTAAGCACTTTAAGGATGAAGGTATAGATACTGTTGGTGCTATCAGGAGTTTGTTTCTTCCTCTGAGAATGACGCAAATGAATAAGTTATGTGAAGCTATAAGTGAGCGTCTTGACGGTTGTTCTTCTCATATTGTTGAGTATGAGAAGCAAATCAAAGAGCTCCAGATTCAAATTCAACTTTCGAAAAGACGGGAAAAGAACACCGAGGCGATTATATACAGCATTCGCGATGCAGTCATTGTTATTGACGAATTTGACAAGTTGCTGATGGCTAACGAGGCAGCCGGGAAACTTTTTAATTTCGACTACAAGAACTCGCAGCATATGCCAATAAAAGAGCTCATAGAAGATGAACAAAACGATTTTCTGTATTTCCTAAGTCGCAACAGACAGAGAAAAGAGCAGGCAACAAGACGGGAAATTGAGTTTTTGAGGGACGGAATTCTAAGAACATTCGAATGCATCGTCTCATGCATTTATGATCCTGGCCAGCAGGTTTGTGGCGCCGTGGCGGTGTTGCATGATGTTACGAGGGAAAAAGAAATATCGAAGATGAAAAATGATTTTGTAAGTCATGTATCACACGAACTGAAAACACCACTTGCCTCTATTACGGCCTATTCAGAAATGCTTGCTGATGGTGAGGCTGATGACGAAAAGACAAGAAGAGAGTTTTACTCGATTATCCAAAATCAGGCAACAAGACTGAATCGACTAATTGAAGATATCCTGAATACGTCTCGTATAGAGTCGGGCCTGATAAAGATAAATAAAGAGCCGATTAGCTTGGCAATACTTATTGAAGAACAACTGCAGATGATAACAAGCTACGCTGAAGATAAGAATATTGAAGTTGCCGGACAAAAACCCATCGTGTTCGACCAGGTATACGTTGACAGAGATATGCTTTCACAGGTTATCGTTAATCTGTTAAGTAACGCTGTTAAGTACACACGGCCCGGAGGTTCGGTGAAAATTGAAACTGAGGTTGATGAAAGTTCGGAACTGATAAGAGTTAGTATCACTGACACCGGGGTTGGCATTCCCGAAGACGAAATTGAACATGTCTTTGATAAGTATTACAGGGTAGGTGCCAATAAAAAGCAGGCAAAGGGAACAGGTCTCGGTCTGAACCTGGTTAAGCAAATAATCGAGAAGATTCACGGTGGTCGAGTGTTTGTTAAAAGTCGGGTGGGAATTGGAAGTACTTTTGGTTTTGAGTTGCCTTTGGCGAAAAAGAAAACCGCCGGAGTAACATAGAATTTCCCGATAAAAGATTGCCCGATTCTAAACGCTCAATGTTTATTCTTTGGTGGAGGTAAAATGATGACAAGCAAAAAAGTGTTGGTTGTAGATGATGAGATACACATTGTCCATGTAGTAGCAATAAAGCTTCGTAATAATGGTTATGAAGTTATATCGGCGAATAACGGTGCCGAGGCCTTTGAACTGGCCTGCAAGGACAAACCCGACATTATTGTAACAGACTTTCAAATGCCGGTTATGACAGGCATGGAACTTGTAGAGAAACTTAGACAACATGAGGAAACAAAAGATATACCAATAATTATGTTAACTGCCAGAAGCTTCGCCATTTCGAAAGAACAGCAAGAGCAGTTAAAAATATCTAACTGTCTAAGTAAGCCATTCAGCCCGAGGGAGTTGCTGGGCAATATTGAGGATATTTTGTATCAGAGAGAGCTGGCGTCTGAAAATTAATGATTTGGAATAACATTAAAACAGTCTTTTAGAAATTATTGGTAACAACTAAAAAGCCATGGTGGATTTAGTCAGAAAAATTATAAACTCTTCACAACTGCACGAGCTGGAGAGCTTTTGGGACAAAATAAAAAAGTTTGGTGTAAATTTTGCATTCTACAACACTGATGGCGAACTTTCATTGTTATACGAGAATGACAAATTCAAAAGTAGCCGGGAGCAGCTCAAAGAGTATAGTCGGCAGGCTTTGAATCAGGACAACAAAACTGACTATGTCCATAATACCGGCTCGCAGGTTCTGCAATTTAATGATGTGAATCTTGTCTTAGCAGTTGTTTTAAAATCTTCCGGTTTCAACAACCAACAACCGGAAGCTCTTGGTACAGCTATAATTGATTTGGGCGAAATGTCTCCGCCTTATACAAAAGATGCAGAATGCGATACCGAGGATACAAAGCCGGTCTTTACAAAAAACAGCTATTTAGCAGAAATACTCGGACTTTTGGCAGACCAGTTTCAAAACAGGATAAATGCCGAAGAACAAATTGAAATGGTCAGTACTGAATTAGCGAGAGTCTATGAGGAATTGGTACTGCTTCACAGAATAAGTACGAATATGAGAGTTACCGAAGCAGACTCTAACTTTCTGCAAATGGCTTGTGACAGTTTGACCGAGATTATTTTTGTTGAAGGTATTCATTCATTTCAACGAATGAACTAGTTCGGATCAATGTTGCTTTTAGGAACGGAAATTCGATATCATAGGTAAATCGATCTCCACCTATATGAATTAGATAAGGAATTTCACCATTAAACTCTTTTTGGATTTTAAGATTTTACACGAAATACTTATAGCATCTGCAATGGTGGTGCCGAACTCGAAAAGGTGATTAATCTATGACACTTTCCAAGAAGTAAAGAATTATTTTGAAGTAGAAA
>CAZMWN010000169.1:0-7927 GCA_964569935.1 uncultured Pirellulales bacterium | reverse complement strand
TGTCAAGATTTTCCAGTTCGGAGAGCCTCACCGCTTCTTTATCCTTAATTTCGAAAGGAATTTCAATAACGGGCAGGAAAATAAACTAGAAGAGATTGAAAAAATATCTCCCGAACAAATCCGGGAAATTGAGCCTTTCTGCCAGGGTATCGCCGGCATTCGCGTCCCCTGCACGGGTATTATCGATTTCGTCAAAGTCGCAGAGAAATTAGCCAAATTGATAGAGACAAAGGGCAATGGCAACCAAGTCCTAACCGGGCATGAGGTAACAAGGTTCGACAAGCACGACTTTTATACCAAGGTCCTTACAAACCAGGACAATTTCTCGACCAAATATATTATCAACTGTGCAGGACTTCAGTCTGATAGGATAGCCAAAGCGGACGGCGTTGATACGGGCGTAAAAATAGTGCCCTTCCGCGGCGATTATTACGAATTGACCGAGACGGCAAAAGAAAAGGTCAAAGCTCTGATATATCCGGTACCGGATCCGACGTTTCCATTTTTGGGTGTCCACTTAACACGCACAATCGAAGATACGGTGGAATGCGGACCGAACGCCGTTTTCTCATTCAAGCGCGAAGGCTACGGCAAAACCGATTTTAGCCTGACTGATGCATGGGATGCTTTATCTTATCGAGGGACTTTGAAAATGTTCTTTAAAAACTGGAGATACGGCCTGAGCGAATACGCCCGGGCGTTTTCAAGGAAGCTGTTCCTTAGAAGTTTGCAAAGGCTGGTCCCTTCGCTGCAGGATGAGGACATAAAGCCCTGCAAGTCGGGCGTACGGGCACAGGCAGTTAGTCGAAACGGCAGGCCGGTTGATGACTTCAAGATAGAAAGACGAAAAAATTCCATTCATGTCCTCAACGCACCCTCCCCCGCCGCGACCGCTTCATTGGCCATAGGCGATTATATTAATGAAATTGCAACCGAACAGTTTAAGCTCAGAAAAAACTAATATCGACCGAAGCAAAGGAACATAAAAAAAACATATCTAAAAGTCGATGATGAACAGATATCAAACTGACAGTTTGTTTACTTTGGAAGAAACTGAGCAGGAAACCTGCAGTCATATTATTTGCGTGGCGTTCGAATCGGCGGCGGATACAGAATTCGACTATGCAGTGCCGGATGAAATCTGGCCGGTAGGAGTCGGACAAAGAGTCGAGGCTCCATTCGGCAAAAAAAACAAACTCAATATAGGATTCTGTGTTTCAATTGAAAATAAGGAACAAAGGGATAAAGGCACAGAGGTACAAAGAACAAAGAAAAGATTTAAGCTCAAGAAAATCACAAGAGTAATCGACAAAGAGCCGCTGGTCGACGCCGAGCTGATGGAATTGGCACGATGGATCAGCAGTTACTATGTATGCCCGCTCGGCCAAGTCCTTGCGGCGATAGTGCCGTCGGCGGTTAAACGCGGGGCCGGAGTCAAGACGCAAAAGAATGTTTATCTGAATATTAAAACCGCTGATTTTGAAAAGACCATCGAACAATTAAGAGGGAAAAAACAAAAGCATATTGTCACTTACCTGAAAGAACAAGGAGCTTTTAACAAAGAATCATCTCTGGAGATGCAGGCCCTGCTGGAAGCGGTCGAAAGCGGCAGGGAACCTTTAAAGAGATTGGCTCAAAAGCAGATTGTAAAAACCGCTCAGAAAACAATAATGAAATCCCTGCCCGTTATTCCAGATGGGATGTCAATAAAAACTCAGGGGCGAATCGTCCTCAATCAGGACCAGAAAAAAGCACTCGAGTCTATAAAGGCCGGGACAGACACAGGCCAATTCGGCGTCACGCTCTTGTACGGAGTTACCGATAGCGGCAAAACCGAGCTTTATATCAGGGCCATCCAGGCGGTCTTACAAAAAGGCCAAAGCGCCATCGTATTGCTTCCCGAAATTGCACTTACGGCTCAGACTGTTCAGCGATTTAATGAAAGATTCAAGAAAATAGCCGTCATGCATTCGGGCCTGACCGCCGCCCAGCGTAATGTGCAATGGCAAAAAATCAAGTCCGGCCAGGCCGACGTTGTCATTGGCGCCCGCTCGGCGGTTTTTGCACCGTTGGCGAAGCTCGGCCTTATCGTCGTTGACGAAGAGCATGAGTCCAGCTACAAACAGGACACGGCCCCTCGTTATCACGGCAGAGATGTGGCTATAAAACGGGCACAACTGGCAAAGGCACATTGCATTTTAGGCAGTGCCACACCGTCGCTTGAAACGCTTGCCAATTGTCAAAGCAAAAAACATTTCAACATGGTTCGCCTGCCGAAAAGAGTAATGAGCCTGCCCATGCCCCGGATGAAGCTTGTCGATATGCGACAAAGCCAGGTGACACAAAAGGGAATCAACCTGATAAGTGAGCCGTTAGCCAAACAACTGGAAGTGACTCTCGAAAGAAAGGAACAGGCCATTTTACTTCTTAATCGGCGAGGCTATAGCAATTTTGTGTTTTGCCCTTCATGCAAGCACACGCTGCACTGCCGAAACTGCGATGTCACACTGACCTTTCACAGGTCGAATACCCCGCGCCGGGACAAAATGAGCACGATTACCGGCAAACATATGCACTCCGGCTACGCGATATGCCATTATTGCCTTGCACAAACACTTGTACCTGAAAAATGCCCTTTGTGCGGTAAGGGATTCGCAATGATAGGGCTCGGCTCGCAACGGCTCGAAGAAGAGCTGGCTAAAAAATTCCCGATGGCCCGCGTTTCAAGAATCGACAGCGACTCGATGGCCGGCAAAGACTATTACCGACTTCTCAGGGATTTCGGCCAGGGTCGAATTGATATATTGGCCGGTACGCAGATGCTGGCTAAGGGACTGCATTTTCCAAATGTCACGCTGGTCGGCATTATCAGCGCCGATACAAGTCTTTACCTTCCTGATTTCAGAGCTAACGAAAGGACCTTCCAACTGATTTCCCAGGTAGCCGGCCGGGCGGGACGTTCGATAAAAAAAGGCACAGTTTTTGTTCAGACTTTTCTGCCCGAACAGCAGGCTATTCAATATGCAATCAAAGGAGACTTCGACGGCTTTATTCAAGAGGAATTAAAACATCGCAAGGCCTGCAACCTGCCGCCCTACTGGCGATTGGCAGCCGTCATTATGCGGGACATGAATTTCGAGAAGCTTGAAGCCGCATGCGCACAAATGCGGCAGAAAATTGACCGAGTCGTCACGAGGGAAAGATTAAAGGTCAACATTCGCGGTCCCATGCCGGCGGCAATAAACCGCATCCAGCGGTTCCACAGGATGCAGATCATTATTCAGGCCCCGGAAGCTGCAACCGTACAGCGATTGTTTACCAGTCTGCGGGACGAACCACCCGTTCGACCGACAGTTAAAATTGCAATAGATATTGACCCGGTTAATTTATTGTAGGTTGCATTTTTTACTTAGCCACCGATACTTTGGGCATAAATTTTCACGGATTTAATAAAAACCACCCGTTTTGTCATTCCTGTGGAAACAGGAATCCACGAATTTGTAATGCTGAGCGGAAGCGAAGCATCCAGCTAACGACTATATATCTTTTTATACACCTCGCATACGTAAAGCGCGTACGCGCTTTACGTAGAAGCTTTTTCTTATGTTCTTAATGTTGCTGGATTTACTTAATTCATCTTATATTAATTACAATTAAAAAGTGCACTTTTGTCATTTCGACCGGAATCCGCCATTGGCGGATGAAGTGGAGAAATCTATTGAAAACAGATTTCTCGACTCCGCTACGCTACGCTCGAAATGACGAATAAGCGCATTCAATATACACAATTGGTATTATTCTTTGCCTCATAAACCCTTCGTTTTTTCTCTTGCACACCTTACAGGCAAAATATATATTGTCTGCAGAGATATATTTCCATGATTTTCGAACCGGCCGACGTCATTTATTAAAACATTAAGAAAAACCAATAGCTAATAGCTGAAAGCTGATAACTGAGGAATGACAACTGAAGGCTGAGAACTAACTGCTAAATAGATGTTATAAGAAAACAATAACAAATCAAAAAATGTTAAAAAAAAGGAGAACATCAAAAAAGGAATTAAATGATGTGGTTGACTACTGGTGCAGCCTAGAAAGAGGTTCATCTTACCATGTAGAAGGATCCATAATAGAATTCTTAGAAATTTTCACGCCCAAGCAAATCAAAGGAGCTATGTATATTGCAAAATCGAAGGGGCGATCTAATTATTTCAAATATTTTTGTGGGATTGTGCATAATTGGCGCAAAGCTCTGGAAAACGGAGACGAACCAAGATATTTCGATATTGACGAATAAAAAACGGGGAAACTAAATACAGCGACATATTAATGGTTGTCAACATAAATATATCTATTATTAGGGAATATTAACGGTAAAAGAACATAATGACTTGTTAGGCGATAAATCAAATGACTGATATTATTGAGGTATCTAAAGTTGACATAGCCACAGCCCAATTGGATACCGCAATCCAATTTTATTTGGACAAATCAAATATGATTTCTGCTATTACTCTTGCTGGTGCAGCAGAAGAGATACTAGGTAAACTCGTTAAACAACAAGACAAATCTAACGCCCTCGAAGATATAATTGAAATTCTTTGTTATATACATAAAGAGGTATTTGAAAATGAACCAAATCCTAAGAAATATGCTATGGCGAGAAACGGAATCAGGAATGAGTTTAAACACTTGTGCTCTGGTAATTCTCTCGAAGTTAATCTTGACATTGAAGCAGGCAAATTGATTGATAGAGCTATTAATAATTATCAAAAGCTATTTCCTGGGGTTTACCAAAGGTTTAATGAATTTAGACGAGAGTGGCTTAAGAGGCGTACTTAGATAACAGTTTAGAAACTAGGGACAGCCACCTATTAATGGATGGTAACGGTACGCAGAAAACATTAACTGTCCCTAATAAACAATGAAAAATTATACAAACGAATATTGATAATGAAAGGCAATTAATATGGCAAACGAAGAAGTCTATAAAAAAGCAATTGCTCAGCTTTTTGATGCAACATATGGAAGATTTGAGCATGATGAAATAACGGCGATAGAATTATTTGATAAGCTTCTTGATAAGGGTATTGAAAGTCATTGTGATACTGTCAGACAACTTTGTAAAGAAGCAGGTTATAGTGAATATGCTTGTGATGAAATATCTCATATATATGATGTTTTATCCCTTTATAAACTGTATAAGAAAAAAGGACCAATGTATTGGGATATTGACAGGCTTCTTAAATTATAAATGGTCTATATCTAAAATGAGAAACTAAGGACAGCCACCTATTAATGGATGTCAAGTATATCTTTTTAGAATGTTATACAGAAACAATAAAATAAGATGTTAGCCAGGCAGAAAGGAAAGAATCTTGAGAAGAAGTTTGTGCGCATATTGTGGAGAGCGTGACGCCACTGATGATGAACATGTTTTTCCAAAGTGCTTGTATCCAGTCTCGAAGGCGGGATCACGAGTACAACGCCTGACCATCCCATCCTGTAATGAGTGTAATAATGGGTGGGCAGATGATGAGGCACATTTCCGAAACATTTTAGCATTGTCGGGTGAACCTAATGACAGTCGACGCGAACTCTGGAAAACAACAGTTCAACGCAGCTTCCAGAAAGCTGATGGCCCCCGTCGCATCCAGGATATTGTCAATACTTGGCAACCAGTCGAAATTGATGGCAAACCCAAACACATGGTCTATCCCGGGGAAGATGTGAGAGTCATTCGGGTCGTCAAAAAAGTCGTTCGCGGGCTATGTCATTACCATAATGTTCTGTCGGCTGTGCCCGAATCACGTGTCTGGGCGGATGTCATGAAGTATCGGATGCCCGATGAATTTTTGACGCAGATGACATGCGCTCATCGTGAACAAGATATTGTTGAGTATCACTACTCAGTCATTGAAGAG
This sequence comes from uncultured Pirellulales bacterium, assembly GCA_964569935.1. Taxonomy (GTDB): domain Bacteria; phylum Planctomycetota; class Phycisphaerae; order Sedimentisphaerales; family Anaerobacaceae; genus JAFGPS01. The sequence goes on along the minus strand of CAZMWN010000169.1, from coordinate 2,003 downwards.
GTCGGAATACAATCAGCTTGGCTCATTACATTCTTTGAGAGGATTACATTTATCGGAATTGTGGCGTCCTCTGAGGGTGGTTTATGCGAAGACGCTTTCTAACATTGGAAAAACTAGGGACAGCCAACTATTAAAGGATGGTAACGGTACACAGAAAACGTTAACTGTCCCTAATAAACGTATTTATATAACAAAGCTAATTCAACCGACGGAAGTAATTAAATGTACCCGGTACATTTTTCGATGTAAATTCATTAGTAGAGGTTCTAAATTATGTGTAAACATCAAGAGAACTCATTGCATAAGATAATATGTCCTGTATGCGGTTCATCAAATATGAGACAAGCTGTTCCATCTGATTTTAACAGAATTATGTCATGGTTTTTATTTCCATTTGGCAGGTTATGGTTATCGTCTAGCTACCGCAATAAAGTAGTATGCAACGATTGCGGCAAGCGTTCTCAAAGGCACAGTAATTAAATGTACCAGTACAATTTTAGATTTATAACTGATCGCTTGAAAAAAATATAATGATGTTGGACACCTTAAAAATCTCGTTAAAAATCCTTTTAGCTTATACAATCAATTGAGTAAACATGGGATTGTTTAAGAAAATTATAATGCAATGCAGAAAACCTTCAGGTCGTCTTGGTAGGTTTTTCGGAAGAGCCATGAATTCCGGGCATGCTAAAATTAGGCAGTGGGGACTTAGTCATATTTCCATCAATCCGGATTCATGTGTTCTTGATATAGGTTGTGGTGGAGGAAAGGGCGTTAAAGAGATAGCTTCATCTGTATCAAAAGGAAAAGTCTATGGAATTGATTATTCTGAGGATATGGTTCAATTATCAAAAAAGGTAAATGATAACCTGATAAAACAGGGCATTGTTGAAATAATGTACGGCACCGTTTCGGCTTTACCATTTCCAGATAACATGTTTGATTTTGTAACGGCATTTGAATCATATTATTTTTGGCCTGACTTAGTTAATGACTTAATAGAGATAAAACGCGTATTAAAACCTGGATCATTTCTTTTATTAGTTCATGCAGCATATAAAGATGAAAAATTTGAAAAACGAAATAACAAATTGGTCAATCTACTTGATATAAAGCTTCATACACCGGATGAATACAAAGATTTTTTATCTGAAGCAGGATACAAAATAGAAAAAATAAATAGTCTACCTGAAAAAAATTGGATTTCTGTAGTTGCACAAAAAAGCGGGGTGAATTAGAGGTGTCCGATACATTTTTCGATGAGTTGTAGTTGAAAGTGATAGGCTTAGATAGAGGATATTGGCTGAAATTAAGTTTTTAGAAATTGTATATCTTAATCCTCAGAAGAGAAGTTTTTTGTCTTCTGAGGATTTCTTTTTAAGATGCTCACAGGAATTATACCAACAGTCGTAAAAAGATACGCCTATGTCATTTCGACCGTAAGGCCACAAAGTGGCCTGAAGTGGAGAAATCTATTTAAAACAGATTCCTCGACTTCGCTTTGCTCCGCTCGGAATGACGTGAATGAGCGAATTTATTTAATGCCTTCGGTATTAAAGGACTTTTCCATCCCCATCCTGATAAAAAACAATCAGGATGAGGCTGCCTCAGGTTTGTTAAAACGTGGTTTTTGGGAGGTTTAACCCAATTCACACTTGACTCGGGACTCTCTTATTTGATATAATCATTCGGATCGGTGGAAATCAAATTTCCCTGTCAATTCCCCGGGGAAACTAAAGACAGCCACCTATTAATGGACAGGAACGGTACACAGAAAACAGTAACTACCCCTAATAAACAAAATGGGGATTGAGCTTACCCGCTGGCGCGGTCCGATGATCTCGATCATTATCAATAACAAGGAATATGAGGAATTATGAAATCATGTGACATCATCGATCTGATAGGAAATACTCCTTTAATTAAGCTCAGGAACGAGAATATTGTGGCCAAGGCTGAATTTTTAAATCCCGGAGGCAGCATAAAAGACCGCGTAGCCCTTA
>CAZMWN010000168.1:0-7948 GCA_964569935.1 uncultured Pirellulales bacterium | reverse complement strand
GAGAGCTTAAACCAGCAGCATTTCCTATATTGCCACGCCGGGTAAGGCCTACGATTCCAATTGGCAACCCATTATTATCTCTCTTTGTATTTTTCCGGTGGCCTGGCTTGTGTGCAAATACGCGGTGCCGTATTATCGACAAACGCGGCTGATTTCTGTTTACAGCTTTTTGGAGGAAAGGCTCGGTGTCTGGGGCAGAATTTATGCGGCACTTTCGTTCTTGTTATATATGGTCGGGCGGATTGCAGTAATTCTTTATTTGGTTAGTTTGTTGCTAAGCACCTTTGTCTCCTGGAATATTTTTGTCGTTATTATAGTCATCGGCCTGATTACTATTATTTATACACTGCTTGGTGGGATGGAGGCGGTAATCTGGACAGACGTGATGCAATCAGTAATTATGATTGCCGGTATTCTCTTTTGTGCCGTTAGCCTTTCGATAAAAGTATTTGCCGGGCCGGAACCTTTAATACAGGCGGCTTTCGACGAAAGTAAGTTCAGCTTCGGCAGTTGGGATTTGTCACTGTCTTCCAGAACGGTTTGGGTAATGATAATCTATGGAATAACAGAGAATCTGCGGAATCTCCTGGCCGACCAGAACTATGTTCAGAAGTATTCCTCGGTTCCAACAGAACGTGCGGCGAAACGCTCAATCTGGATTGCCATGTTGATATATATTCCGCTGACGGCGGTTTTTCTTTATATCGGAACGACCCTTTTTGCCTTTTATTCTCAGGGCGATAAATTGGCACAGGCAGGCATTACCAGAGGCGATGAGGTTTTCCCTTACTTTATTGCAACGGAGGTACCGGCGGGTTTGAAGGGATTAATTATCGCCGCTATTGTAGCCGCCGCTATGAGCACGGTTGATTCGGCGTTGAGTTGCTCGGCCACTGTGATGCTCCTGGATTTCCATAAGCGATATTTGAAACCGGATATCAGCGAGAGAGCCAGTATAATATATTTGCGTCTGATAACTGTAATCTGGGGACTGCTGGGAATCGGATTTGCAGTTTTAATGATACAGGCAAAAAGTGCGTTGGATGTTTGGTGGCAAATTTCAGGAATCTTTGGTGGTGTTATATTAGGTTTGTTTCTTTTAGCAATCATGCGCGTTCGGCTTCGTTTCTGGCAGGGTCATGCTTCAATTGGAGTGATTATTGCCGTGATTATTTGGGGAACTTTCGCCCGTGACTTACCTGAATCCTGGCAGTGGGCGCAATGTAATCTTGATAAGATTCTGGTTGGTGCATTAGGAATAGCGGCACTCATGATTGTTGCCTGTCTCTTCGGCCTGTTGAATCGGAATCAGGAGACTCAGGCCTGAAAACATAAAATGTTACGTTCAACTGGAAACTTATTTTATGTAATTATTTTTATAGTGTTTTATGTCTACGTAGCCAACTAACAAGACCCAAACCAATACTACTTAACAGAAAAGCACCAGGTGCAGGAATCACAGTCAGAAAGCCATGCATGCCGGATGTGTCTGAGTATGAACCAACAATATTGATTCCTTCGATATCATACGCAAAAGTTCCGATCGCCCCGGGGTAGTCGAGGTTAGTCCATGTTGTCCCGTCATAGAAAAAACCATGCATACCGGAGGCATTCGAGTATGAACCGACTATATTGCCGTTGTCGATTCCATATGCCTCAGTGCCTGTGGCACCAGGCACATCTAGGGTGGTCCAGGTCGCCCCGTCATAGTGATACCCGTGGGTGGCGAACCCATCATAGTATGAGCCAACAATATTGCTCCCGTTGATGCCGTATGCGTAAGTGATAACCGCTCCGGAGTAGTCGAGGGTTGTCCAAGTTGTCCCGTTGTAGAGATACCCGTGGGTGCTGGAACCATCATCGTATGAACCGACAATATTGCTCCCGTCGATGCCCCATGCATGAGTGTAATAATATGCTCCGGGGTGGTCGAAGCTGGTCCAGGTTGTCTGGTCATATAGAAAGCCGTGAGTCATTATGGTAGTATGCCTACCGACAATATCGCTCCCATCGATGCCGAATGCGTAAGTGGAGTAAGTGCCAGGGTAGTCGAGGGTGGTCCAAGTTGTCCCGTTGTAGAGATACCCGTGGGCGCTGGAACCATCATTGTATGAACCGACAATATTGCTGCCATCGATGCCGTATGTGGAAGTCTCTGACGCCCCGGGGTAGTCGAGGCTGGTCCAACCTGCTTTTGTATACTCCCCACCGAAAAGTACTACTACTGTGGCAACTGCAATAATAAAGCGTTTCGTTTTCATCGCTCATTCTCCAAAGAATTGTCAACATTCAGTCACATAATAGGCGTCTGTTTTAGAAGCGTTCAGATTCTACTCCAAACTATTCATGCTCGTCTAAGGGCAAGGCTCCGTAACAAATGGCTTTATCTATTGGAAGCTGAATTAGTAAAAGATATGCTTCTTAGCCGCTCCTCCATGAATATAGTATAATTGTATGTTCGAATTAAAATTTGTCAATTGTGGTAACTACGTATTTTTAAAGGAAAAGCCGTTATTATTGGACTAAAATTAGGATTAGTAAGGAAATTGTGTCTTTGTATTTATTTTGTGGTGAGCTGCATAAGACTATCAAGATTTGTTTGTTGATATAATGGCAGAAAGTCATAGCGGCCAAGCTGATTTTTGTTTGATGGGATGTAGATAGACAGACCTGAACAAGAAGCATTGGTAAAAACTTCAGGATTCTTTAGTGCTTTGCTCACAATTAGATGGTCGTCACACCAATCAAAGAAAACCTGGAGTTCTTTTTCGGCGATGTCATTATTCGCTGAGCTAAGTGTCTGAAGATACGACTTCAAATCATAAAACCTCTCGCCCTCGAATTCGAATATAGGGGTACAGGATTGGGGTGGATTCAAACTTGAATCCAGTGCGATAGATTCAAGGACAAGCGTGAGTTTTTCAGGAAGAAATTTCAGCTTTTTATTATCAATCAAAGTATAGATGGTGTAGTGCTCATCTTCCTGCATAATAGTTTTGGCAATAGATGTACCTGTAATATTCGGTTCATCGGCCACCGATTTTAGCATTTTTGTGTAGTATGTATTCGGTGCGCCAACTTTAACCGGCGATGCCATTATGTATTCGGAAGTATCGATAAAATTATAAAGGTTTTGGATTGCTGCACGGCCGCACTGTTGAAGAAAAAGCAGCCTGACTTTGCCGTCAACTTTACGATTGAAATCAGTGACAATTTTGCCGACCTCCATAGCTGGAAGCCATTTTCCTGAAGCAAACAGTTTGTTTTCGCTTGGGCTCTGAAATGGTTTTTCATCCCGGCACATATTGTTTAATGTTCCGCCGTGGTTCAGGAAGATAATACAGTAGTTTTTGGCTCTCCACTTTTCTTGGACCCATTTGAAATACTTTTTTAGTTCAGCCGGGTCGGCGCTGTCCTCGCTTTGCAGGGAGATTTCTTTTCTTTTTAGTCTTCCTAAAGCTCGGTACAAAGCAATTCGCTTCATTCCTTTGCCGTCAATGAAATCCGCCTGGGTCACAACAGCGACTTTTGAGTTGGTAATTCCTTTTGTTAAGTCCCTGAGAATTGTCTCGCCGCAACCGCTGAGATCGTTGTCATAAGACATGTAGTAAACAAAAACCCACTCGTGAATGTTCTCTTTTGATAAGAAAAGGCCTGCACAAAGAAATATAATCAATAATACGAGCAATAACGACTTGAGATGATTTATTGATTTTCCCATACATTGTTTCTTTTAGCAGCACTATTTGGGTGTGTATTATAACATTCATATATTATTGCACAACTACGTTTCAAGAGTCTGTAGACTTTGCAGGACGACAAATAATTTTGAATATATTGTAAATATTGGAAAAAGGATTTATTATGTTGCGAAGTTTGGCAAAGGGAACTTAAAACGATGGCAGAAGAATTAATTGGAATAATAGGCGGGACGGGCCTTGGCGATGCCCTGACCGAACTTATCACAGGAGCCGAGTTTCACGATGTCGATACCCCATTCGGCAGGCCGAGCACTGAAATTATTGTTGGTGAGTTCGGCGAAAGGAAAATCGCATTCCTGAATCGTCACGGCGCCGGTCACAAACTTTCGCCGAGCGAGGTCCCGTTTGCAGCTAATATTTTTGCCCTGAAAAAACTCGGCGTTCACACCTTGATAGGCAGCGCGGCGGTCGGCTCGCTTCGTGACACAATAGCTCCCGGTGATTTGGTCATTGTGGACCAGTTTATCGATAAAACGTTCAGGCGGACAAACAGTTTCTTCGGCGGATTCGGGGCGGTACATTGCGAGATGACTGAGCCGACCTGCCACAGACTTCGTGACAAGCTTATCGATACAGCGGAAGGTATTGATGCAAAGGCACATCCGAAGGGGACCTATGTATGTATGGAAGGGCCTCAGTTTTCCACTCGGGCCGAATCGCTAATGCACCGTGACTGGGGCGGTGACTTAATCGGCATGACCGCTATGCCGGAAGCAAAATTAGCAAGGGAAGCACAAATGTGCTATGCACTTATTGCGATGGCCAGTGATTATGACTGTTGGAAGCCGCATGAAGAGGGCAGTCCCGTTGGGGACGCCTCACGGCGGGACAAGCAGACACTGCTCAAAGAAATCATCGGTAATTTGCAGGCGGCCACTGAAAACTGCCTGAAACTGATAAAGGCTGTTTTATCAGGCGAGCATGAACTCATCAACGAGAGCTGTTCCTGTAGAAAAAGTCTCGAACTGGCTGTTTGGACGGACCAGAGTAAAATCAAAACGGCGGAAAAGGAAAGACTGAAAGTGCTTTTCGAATAAAAAAGCAGAAATTCCTGTGAAAGGATTGCCAGATGAAAGTATTGATACAAAAAGAACTCATAATAGTGGTCGGAATCATTCTTATGTTGATTTCAGGTTGTGCGCAGCAGGAACAGATGGATGTAAAGATGAGCAGGCTCGTTGCAGCCGAGAATATGAAATTGAAGGAAGAATTGCGGCAGCAGGACTGGGAAATCGAAAGCCTTAAGGAGCAATATGAGCAGCAGGTAAAAAAACTGGAAGATATGATCGCAGAATACAAGGAGCAGATAAAAGCCTGGGAGGAAAAATCAAGGCAAAACGTCAGGGATCAGGTCGAAGGTGTTCTTGATGCCGTCGTGGAGCAAAATGCAAAACTGAAAGCGGAAAACATGCTGTTAAGAGAAGAAGTAAAGGAACTCAAGAAACAGCTCGCCAGCCCGGATGAACCGGAAGAAAATGAAGAGTCTGTTCCTGAAGTGCCATTATAAAACCTAAAAAAGCTGATGCCTCATCGGCTGCCGAATTAATTTGATTTCATACTGTCCGGACAGCTTCCGTGCAATCTGGCAATTTTTCCTTCGGGTAATGTCTTTGCAATGCCGCCGAGACAAGACCTACGAACATTGGCTGGGGCCTGAGTGGTCGGGAAGTCAGGCATGGATGGGCCTGGGTACCCATGAAGAACAGGTGTGAGGGAAGTTCCAGTATCTGCATAATCGGTTGATTGGGGGCTTTGCCGGAAAAGACAAGTCCTGCATTTTCCAGTTTTTCGATATAGCGGGGGTCGACCTCGTAGCGATGTCTGAAACGCATTCTGACCGAATCTTTTTTGCCGAAGAGCTTCCATGCAAGCGTTTGGGGTTTTAACTCGATGTCATGTCCGCCGAGCCGCATATTTCCACCGAGGCCTTCTATTTTTTTCTGTTCCGGCAATATATCTATCACAGGTTCGGAACAATCCGGCTTAATTTCAGTGCTGTTGGCTTTTTTCATACCGCAGACATTGCGGGCAAATTCTATAACCGCCATCTGAAAGCCGAAACATAATCCAAGATAAGGCAGATTATTTTCCCTTGCATATTTAATGCAGGCAATCTTGCCCTCTGCTCCCCGCGTGCCGAATCCGCCCGGGACAATGATTCCGTCGACGTCACTGAGATTTTCGGCTGCATTGCCATCGGTAATATCGGTTGTATCTATCCATTTGATTTTTTCCTTGCAGCCCAATGCTATACCTGCATGTTCGAGAGCGTTGATAATGGATGCGTAGCTGTCGCGCACGGTCGTATATTTGCCTGTGATTCCGATTGTCACTTCGCGGCTGAGAGACTCAATTTTTTCCGTGAAGTCGCACCATTTGCCCCATTCCTTGCGTTCTTTTTCCAGCTTTATCCTGTCCTCGATTTTCAGCAGTCGCAGGACCTGGAAGTCGAGTTTGTGCTCTCTGAGCATCGCCGGTATCATATAAATACTTGCCGAATCCGGCAGACTGATTACCCTCTCGAATGGAACATTGCTATAGACGCTGATTTTCTGCCGGGCCTTTTCGCTGACCGGATTGCCCGCCCTGCAGGCGATAATATCCGGCTGAATGCCGCACTGCATAAGCTGCCTGATTCCTAATTGCGCCGCCTTTGATTTCTGCTCGCCCAATGTTTTCGGTTCCAGTATATATGTCAGGGCCACGAAACAACTGCTGTTCGGCCCTTCTTCGTAGGCCAGTTCCCGCATGGCCTCGATAAAGTATGCATTTTCCAAATCGCCCACCGTGCCGCCTATTTCGACAAATACCACATCGGCTTTTGATTCTGCCGCTAACTGTCGCAGTTTGAGTTTCACTTCGCCGGTGACGTGAGGAATCATCTGGACGTCCCTGCCTAAGTAATCGCCGTGCCGTTCCTTGTTCAGGACCGAGCTGAATATCTGCCCGCTTGTGGCAAAATTCGCTCTGGTCAGCTCCTGGTCGAGCATTCTTTCGTACGTGCCGAGGTCCATATCGGTTTCCATGCCGTCGTCCAGGACGAAGACCTCGCCGTGGCGGAAGGGATTGAGCGTGCCTGAATCGACGTTGAGATATCCTTCGAGCTTGATGGGTGCGACTTTGAGGCCTTTGTCCTGCAGCAGCTTGGCTAAGCACGATGAAAATATCCCTTTACCTAAGCCGCTCATGACCGTGCCCATTACGAACACGTATCTGGTTTTGCCTTTTTTATAACCGTCCGGCATTGGTGAGAAAAACTCGCTCTCAGTCGAAACGTCACTAACAGATGCCAATAAATCATTTTCTTTCGTCATTGATTCTCCTCAATGTCATTCCCGCGTAGGCGGGAATCCATCTTTTGAGTTTATAAATCCATTATTTTAATAAATTCATCCTGAACTTGCTTAGTGTTTAGCCCGTATCTCGATCTGGTCAAAAAGTTGATATTGTAAGCAGACGCAGCAAAGTACGACTGTGTCGAATCTTGTCCTTGTTGTTGAGAAACGTAAATTGTACTCATACTTGCTGGATCAAGGTGAACAGCGTTATTGAATACAGAATAAAAAGCTGGACGGATTTTATTATAAACATCGTAGCTTTTCGACAGTTGTTCGAAAATTTGTGTAACCTGAGGCATACCTTTTTCCACGTCAAGCTCTTTAAGATGTTGTTTCAAATCAGACATAATTTTTTCATGGATTTCTTTGTCTTCTGGGCACATTACAGACTCGGACTTTTCCAGTAACTTTATTCCTTCATCGCAAGCGGATTTTCGCCATCTTTGAACTCTTTCTTTAATTGCTTCAGGATTATTACTTGTATTGTTGTTGCCTACAAGACACCATGTAAATTTTGCATTCAATTCCCCAAGACTTCGCATAAGTGCCCTTGCAGGGAATTCGTAACCTTTATCAAGTAATTGAAAAACCGCTGAGCAGTATTGATAAGATGTTTTTACAACACAGAGACATAACTTATCGATTTCATCTGCATTGAGCACATCTGGTCCGATTTTGGCCTCAATTTCTTTTAGCGTATCTTCATACCATTGTTTTATTGTTTCATAAATTTCTTTATAATTTTGTAAGTAAGTCAATATAAAAAGACAAAGAAAGTAAAATGCTATGTATGTTTATATTAGGTACACGACAGTTAGCCATTCGAGTTAATTCTCTCCTGTAGTTTCG
>CAZMWN010000167.1:0-7956 GCA_964569935.1 uncultured Pirellulales bacterium | reverse complement strand
GAAATGTCCAAGAGAATTAGCAAATTGGCGGATAAGTTAATTAGCAGTCTATAGATTCTAATCATCAATCTCCTACCTTAATCATCCTATGGTGAGGACTTAGGATTTTGATCATTTGATATTGTTTAGAATTTCGGATCCATTCGACTCTGCTCAGGACAAATTTAGTGCTTAGGATTTGTTCTGAATTCCGCTTTTCATTCTCACTTTTTCCTACTCTAAGCTTATGCTTAGATTGTTGCGCATTATACCCAAATCCGGCCAAAAAGCAACTAAAATCCCGGAAATTGTCCTTTACTCGTGACTGGTGGTTCGTGGTTCATGATTCGTCGTTGGTAGATTCAGCCTAATTCGCTTGTCGTCTATCTTCCCTCGTTCTTCGTCCCTCATGTTGCTGCTGGATAAATATTTGATCCGCAAATTTATTTGCGAATTCTTCGAGAACAGTTATAATGTCAAATAACAGCCCTAAGTGTGCGAGACACCTTGGATTAATGCTTTTATAGTTTGAGAAAAAAAAGTATACGTCCTAATTTTTCCTATTTTTAACTTAAAAATCTTAAAACGAATATCGGATGATTAATCTTAATGGGATATTATTTTTATAGTCTCCCAGTGGCATTTTCCAATAATAGGTTAGCAAACTAAGGATTCTATAAATGGTTTCTATAAGACGAAATAGTAAAATACAGCCAGAACATTTTGATATGATTGAGCAGATTTGTAGTGAAAGCAACAATGGGTATGGATTTGTTCCTTTGATTGGGAGTGGTATGTCAGTTGTTTCTGGCATTCCCACTATACAAGAAACTCAAAAATATCTGTATTTATGTTTAAGGTTAGCATTGGATAAAAAATGGAAACCGCGTTCTTCTAAGTGGTATAAAATCGAGCACCTCAAGGAAGAAGTCGCGCGCAGCATAGTCGAAGGTAAACATGAGAGCGTACTTCTTTGGATACAAAAGGAAGTAGATAGGTTAAATAAAAAAACTTCTTTGGATCATAGCGATTATATACATTGGGAAGCCACAGGCGCATTAGCGGACTGGCGGACTACATTGCAGTTTCTTTCACGACTGGAGATTTATGATGATAAAATATTTTTAGGCAAACCGGATAATCGGGTTATCGATTCCTTTTTTTTCCATATTACGAAAGACAAGAAACCAAACGTCGGGCATTTGATGTTAGGACATTTGGCTGATGCTCTTAGAATCAATACGCTCCTGACAACGAATTTTGATTCATTAGTGGAAGAAGCATTTGCTCAACTGGATATGCCTTTATCTACATTTGACGTTCATCAGAATGCGGAGTTACCGACTCCAGGATTAGTATTGCCACAACGGTCTATTATTAAACTGCATGGTGGGCGATATGGATTGCGAGCTAACTTCACATTGGATGAGATTCCATCCGATTATGATAAGGAAACATTCTGCCGCTACTTTTCAGATAAAATCGGGGGCAAGTTCGAAGGGACGCGAAAGCATCTTCTTGTATTAGGTGCATCGGGGAGTGATCGGCGAATTATAAATCTTATCCAATTTGCTTTGGAAAATGTTCCCGAATTGAAGGTATTTTGGATTTGTCATACGAAACGTGAAAAGAAGACTAATTCAGAGAAATTTCCAAAACACGCGGAACAAGTTAAGACGGCGGTTCATGTAGACAACGGACAGTTTTTAATCCAGTTGTATCATCAACTTTATCTATCACCTCCGCCAGGCCGTGTTGACTTTCCCGCATTTTGGCCAATACATCCGAGTTCGTACGAGAACGTTGAAAAGTCTGTGATTGAGAAGTTTAAAAAAGAACAGAAGAAAGTTTCTGATAAGGTCAATACAGTATTGGAGACGCCCGACAAGCCAGGATTAATATTGTACGGTCAAGCTGGGATTACTTCACTGGCAGCTAAGATCGCAGAGATACTGGCTGAGAATAACGAGTTTATTTGGTTGACACTAAACTTTTATCATGGCTGGAATGATTTTTTCCTTACACTGATAGATACAATCTCATGGCGACTGGGGATTCCTCCGGCAACACTGCCAACATCTGTCAATAACTCAGAAGCCTGTTACAAACGATTGAATCACCTGTTGCGGCACACCAGCAGAAACTTTATCGTTTTCTTAAATGACCGTGAAGGAGAGGGAATCCAGAACAGCATGAAATGGAAGAAATCGCTTGAGCTATTTCAGGATGTCATCATTAGGATTAATAGCAAGATAGCGAATTTAATATTTATTCTGTTGGCCCCACAAGAAAAGGAAAGAGAAGTTATTTTAGCATATGGGGAAAGTTACTTACTACATAATGTTAAGCATAACGTGATTGAGTATGAAGCAAATAACATCGCGGACAATGTAGTGAAATTCATCAAAATGGATTCACGTGAAGAAACGGAAGAACAGAAAGTCCACTTTGTGTATACACTGACGCTGTTTGAGCACGCGGCATATCTTCCAGCATTATGCTCTTGGAGTCTTATCAAGGCTCCATATCCATTCACGGATATAAAAGACAACGACAAAGAGCGTTCTACATTACGTGACAAGTGGTTAGAAGAACTCAAGAATATTGGTGCGATTCGATATAATGCAGGTGGTTTTGTCTGGATGCATAAAGGTGTTCGGGATGAACTCAGAAAAAGATTAAGTAATAAAATGATGCGTTATCGGGCCGAGTGTCATCAAGGTATTGCTGACTGGTATGTGAAACTGTTTCGTTCAAGCAATGATCCTCTTGCTGCCCTAGAGTCTCTTAAACATCGTTTACATTGTATTGAATATGCAGATGACTTGGGCAATGATGCCGGATGTGGCTCGAGGGATTATCTCAAACGAACATCATTAATCGAGGCGAGAGTGACCCTTATGTTAGCTAAGGAACGGCTGCTATCATGTGGCTACTATAATACGGCCATTTCCCGCATTAAACAGATTATGGAGCAAATAGAAAAAGAGTTCAAAGACAAGGAAAACCCTCTGTATTCCCATGAGAATGAAATAAATCGTTTCAAAAGAACTTGCAATGAACTTCTTAGAGATTTTCATCGAGAAGTTGCTGAATTTCCGGATGCAATTAAGTATAACGAAAAAGTCAATAGTTTATCCCCTGCACGAGATGGACAAAGTGGTCTCAAACTGGATAATATCCGAGAGCGATACGAGAAGATCGTTTACTTGATTGGGTATCGATGTTATGAGGAAGCAGAGTCGGAGATATTCGAACTTTTTGATGCTTTACATATTAAACACTTTCTTGATAAAGAAGTTCATAATGGAAGTGATAATTTAACAAGTGTTGAATATCGACAAATTGCCAGGGATTGGATAGAGCAAGAAACTCCATCTCTTAAAATCCTTCAATGTGTTATCCGTTCACTTAGAAGATTGATGTTTTTAGAGATGCTTATCGCGCAGAAATATCAACTTCTTTCAGAAGTAGAAGAAGAAAATGAAAATTTCAGGGAGTATTCAAATAAACGTTTATTGTTTCTTAAACGCTCGGAAATAGTATATGTTTTTACTACAGAATTGATGCGTAATTTAGATGATCCGGATTTTTTACAAACTGAGAATGCGTACATACGTACTCACTATGGAGTATTGTTAGGGAATTTGGGACGTTTCTTTGAGGCGCATAGACGACTAAATGAGGCATATGGATACCTGACACAATCATCAAAGAGAAACAGCCCTACTCCGTGGGCGGTTTTATACTTGCGTAGAGCAGAGGTATATCTAAAGCAGGCTCAGTTTTGCGACCCCGAAAGCACCGAAGAAAAAGTAAAAAGAAAAATCCAAGTGTACTTAAATGATGCGTATTGCTCTCTGGAGCAAGCTGAACGATATTTAAAGGGATTCCGAAAAAATATTTGGTGGTGGACATGGATGTATGAACTGAAAGTATCAGTATGCGTATTATTGGCCAAGATTCACAGACAGTGTCCTCAACGACATTATATCACTCGTGGACAACACGAACCATTTGCATGCAGCCGGTGTGCATTTGAAGGACAAAGGTGCTTCGAGCTTCTACAAGAAAGCATGGAGTTAATTCAATTTGATCCTCTTCGGCAAGCTAAACTTACATTTCTATTTTCGGATTTTTTGTCTAATATCAAACTGAATGGTATGGAGGGATGCATTAGATTGTTGAAAGACGCCTTGGAGCGTTCAGTATTATTATTAAAGATCCGAGAGAGAAACGATAATTATCCACTTGGGTCAGGGCTCGGTGATTATGTTAATGCAGTTATTAGCAGAGTATGGAAACAAGTAAGTAATTTAGAAACTGAACAATCTCCCTTAAGTTCGACAAAAACTCCATCGCACATACCAAAACCACCTTCTAAAACTAGGCCAGAAAGAAAACAAAAGATTCAGGAAATTCCACCCGATCGAAAAAGTGAGGGACACTCGGGAGATAAGTCTTTTAAAGATGCAAAAGAATGAGGTACAGGAGGATATTAATAGTACTCCATGGTGGCTTAAACCACTTCTGAAGTTGAAGGCAGTTGCGGCGGTTCATATTAAAATGTACTTCAGAAAATGTGAAAAGTGGACTGCCTTAATCGTTTAAAGATTGCTGCGTCAATCTATGAATCCCACCGAGTAAATATATACAAGGTGTGACGATAGTTCCGACGGAGGCCGAGCATGACCTGGAATTTGCCGCCTTATATGTTTTGTATTTGAAAAATAAGAGAAGTGATTATTTTTTGCGAGCCTTTTGTTTACAAACGACCATAATCGAGGAAGCGATTAATACGGTAAAGGCTACTCCCGCGCTGATGATAAACCATGTTGGTATTGTCATATCCGATGAGTTCATCCCTTTTGTTGCGGAGCCCCATCTTTCCCGCGCCGTCATCGCCAGATTCATTGCCGGAAGGCATGTTTCGATAATATGTGCTGTTATCATACTAAATCTGCCCTTACAATATCTCTGTTTGTTGAATAATTTCCTGTTTGTGTGCAGGTACAATATCCACAAGATTCCTACTTGTGCATAATAAAATATACATCAAAAAATAAGAAAAGCAAAATCCTCGGGGCAAATTTTTTTGAGATTGCCATATTAATGAATACAACCCGCAGAATAAACCTTATCCTGAACGTATTTGAGGGATCGGCGGGCTAAATAAAATTGGTGGGTAGAATCCGCCCGATAACCGGGGATTAATAATCTTTATAATTTTGCATCCATTGAGGCCAGTCGGTAGAGGTGGCTCCGCCGGTTGTCGTCCATATATCAGCAGTATTAAAATTTTGATGCCATTTTAAGGTCCAAAGCTGCTTGAGGCCGACCTTTCGAACAGAAGTATCCATGAACAGCATATTAGGCCCGCCGTTGTGGCGGTCCAGACAAAAGATACTCATGTTCGAGTCGGACAACTGCACTCCTTCGGCAATAGGAGGGGAGTCGGTTTCCAACGGCTCACTCCCATCCCACATGCAAGCCCCCATCAGCGGAACCTGGGACGCATTTTTTACAGACATTGTGCGCCAGTATTGGGGGCGATTCTCCCCGGCTATACTATTTGTTCCCTGATTGGGGGGATTATGGGCCCAGCCGTTGATACCGTAACTGCCGTATTGGCCCTCTTCTCCCCAGGACGGGGTCCAGCCATCGAAATAGCCGGGATGACCATAATTGCCCCAGGCGGTAAATGTCCCTGGGACGTTGCCGGGAATGTTGTGAAGAAATTTTTTAGCCGACGGGCATAGTAGCACATCGTCCCCACCCTGATAGTATGCCATCAAGTCCACCATCCACATCGTCCCGCCGCTCCATCCCGTAGGAAGGCTTTGATTGTGATCCTGGGCGTACAATATAAACATCACACCCCATTGCCTGAGATTAGAAAGACAAACTGCTGCCTGGGCTTGTTGTCTTGTCCTTTGGAGACTGGGCATGAGTATCGATAGAAGCAGGGCAATAATCGCTATTACAACCAGCAGCTCAATTAAAGTGAATCCTTTTAACCTTTTCATCTCTTGGTTCCTTGTGAGCTGATTTTATTTTATCAACAAGTAGTCAAGAAAACTCTTTGCCCGTCTGAATTTGAGCATCCATCGATGTTATTTTCGTTAATTATTGGTCTATGTGATTCTACCAAATTGTATAATTTATAGTCAATAAGATTTTGGAGTGTTCTTACCCCATAGATTATGGCAGAGGGCTTATATCTTTTTTCTTAAAAAATCTTCCCAAGGGCACGGCGGGCAGCTAAAAAGGAAAGTTAATAAGGGGATTTTTATGGCACAAAGGGCAAAGTTAACCGGTGTTTTTGCCGATAAAATTAAGACTAAATAGAAATGTTTGCCCGAAAACGAACATCAGCCCATATCAGGGCATATAAAATAAGGTATTATCAGGCTTAAGAAACAACAGAAGGCTAATTGTGTATGTTTGACATAGTTGAACTAAGTATGATAAAATAAATATGACTAATCAAAGATTGATGTTCGTGAATATCGTTCGATAAGATGTTGATAGCATAGTGGGATTTACGAATCATTCTTAGAAATTTTATTCGGGAAAAAAGATGTTTGAGCGTTTTACAGATAGAGCACGAAAAGTAATGGCGCTGGCCAACCAGGAGGCCCAGCGATTTAACCATGAATATATCGGAACCGAACACATCCTCCTCGGGCTGGTTAAGGAAGGCAGCGGCGTGGGGGCTACGGTTCTGAAGAACCTTGATGTCGATATCAAGAAACTTCGGCTGGAAATTGAGAAGCATGTCAAAAGCGGACCCGATATGGTGACGATGGGCAAGCTGCCTCAGACGCCGCGAGCCAAGAAGGTTATCGAATATGCGATAGAAGAAGCCCGGTCTCTGAACCATAATTACGTGGGGACAGAGCATATCCTGTTGGGTATCCTTCGAGAGAGCGAAGGGATTGCGGCTCAGGTCCTTTTGGATATCGGTCTGAAGCTTGAGGAGGTGCGGCAGGAAGTTTTGAATCTTCTGGGTGCCGGTGTGGACGATGGGCCCGCAGCGCTTGGGATGAAAATGAGCCCGACGATGGGACGAAAGCCGAAGAGCAAAACACCCGCGTTGGACAGCTTCGGCAGAGACCTGACACAACTGGCCGAGGATGGTGAGCTGGATCCGGTTATCGGCAGAAAAAATGAAATCGAACGATTAGTACAGATACTTTGCAGACGCACGAAAAATAATCCGGTCCTGTTGGGCGAGGCGGGTGTCGGCAAGACGGCTATTGTCGAGGGTCTGAGCCAGCAGATAATCAATAAGCAGGTGCCTGAGATACTCAAAGGCAAACGAATTGTTGTACTTGATCTGGCGATGATGGTAGCCGGGACAAAATATCGAGGGCAATTCGAAGAGCGTATCAAGGCGGTTATTAACGAGGTAAGAAGGGCCAAGAACGTGGTCTTGTTCATCGACGAGCTGCACACGCTTGTTGGAGCCGGCGGCGCTGAAGGTGCTATTGATGCATCGAATGTTCTTAAGCCGGCCCTTGCCAGGGGAGAGGTCCAGTGTATCGGCGCGACTACACTGGATGAGTACAGAAAACATATCGAAAAAGACGGTGCCCTTGAAAGACGTTTCCAGACGATAATTGTCGAGCCGCCTTCGAAGGACGAGACTTTGGATATACTCAGGGGACTTCAGGACCGCTACGAGGCACACCACAGGGTTCGGTTTACCGATGAGGCCCTTTTCCAGGCGGTGGAACTCTCAACCAGGTATATTACCGGCAGATGCCTGCCGGATAAGGCGATAGATGTCGTCGATGAATCCGGTGCAAGAGTCAGATTGAAGAATATGACACCGCCGCCCGATCTTACCGAAATTGAGGAAAACATTGAAAAGCTGCAAAGGGAAAAAGACGAGGCGGTAAGAAGCGCTGACTATGAACGTGCTGCGGCATTAAGAGACGAGGCCCAGCGGCTTTTGGATGATAAGACGAAACT
>CAZMWN010000166.1:0-7981 GCA_964569935.1 uncultured Pirellulales bacterium | reverse complement strand
CTATGATATTTACAGCAATAGGGGCTTTCTTGATTTTATATGGAATAACCTATATATTTCTTACCGGGCAGTTTAATGTAACGTTTCCTAAAATATTTGACATTATCTTCGCAGGTATAGTTGGTTTCTTCACAGGCACACTTGTTTTAAGTTTCATAACTCTTATAATCACCACAACACCCATTTCACAAAACCAATTTGTACAAAAAATAGGTTTTAACAGGCAGTCTCAACAGTCTAACATATCATATATTTGCCGGTGGTGCGATTTGGTTAATTCGGTAGTATCTTCGCCGGATAACTATTTGACAAGTGAACAAACTATCAGTCAGCTTCTTGGCAGCGTGCAACCAAAGGTACCAAACAATAAGGACGAAGGGACAGAGTTAAACAGACCTGTTGAGCCTAACACACCACTATAGGCTGCATAATAACAAAGAGGAAACCGGGCCACTTTCGCAGGGATTTCGGCAGTGTCTTAACTTTTCGCCTGGTCAAGGATAAGGTCTTTTACTTTTTGACTGGGCAAATTAAGTGCTCCATAAGCGGCGGCGGCAGCGCTACGCAGCTCAGGGTCGGTCTGGTCCGACTGTATCAGAGCATAAATGCTATCAATCATTGTCTCTGGTAGCATATTAGCGTTTAACTTGGCCGAAGTCGCGAGCGAACTAAATGCCGATATCCTGACATCAAGGCTATTGTCTTCATTAAGAGCCATTTCAGCTATTGCCCGTTGTGCACTGGAACTGGCGAGATAGGCTAAGCTCTGGCCAGCCAAAACTTTTATTTGGGTACGCTTGTCTTTTACAGCATTTATTAAAGCATCCTGAGCCAAAGATAAATCGATAGCAGGATTCCTGGTTCGAGCCAGCTCATACATGACCGTTGCAGCACGAAGGGCATAGCTGTCGGCTATTTCTTCATTCCAGGCCTCTTCTGCACCTGATGGTGCACTTTGCCTGAGAGCTTCAGCAAGGTTTGCAACGACCAGTTTACTTTCCACAAAACGTTCCTTGGGTCCCGCTGTAGCGATTGCTATTGCGGCACTGTATCTAACCATTCTGTTATCAAAAGAAAGGGCCTGGATAAGCGGTTGATCCTGGCCTATGCGATACATTAATGATTTCTCACCGGCGGTTGTACCCAGCGCCTCGATAATACCGAGTGCGACATATGCATTCTTGTCCCTGACCGCCCGTGCAAGAGCCTGGTGTAGATATTCAACTCCCGCAGTTGTAGCGTAAACGAGTGCATCGGCATGACTGGGACCAAAATATTCCGGCAATTTACCAACACCAGCGGATTCTGCTTTGAAATAAGCGGCAAGCCAAAGACCAATCGCCGGGCCGTATTGTGCATCAGCCTTAAGCGCCCACTCACAAGCCTGCATCGCCATAAGCTCATAAAAATAATCTTTGTCGACTGCTTCCCGAACAAGTTTCTGATTCTGCGAATCCCAGAACCAAATGTTCGCAGTTGCAGCATCCTCGGCGGGACTCAACGATTGTGCATGATAATAATAACTCTCGGCAAGCTGATAAAATAGCTGGGCGGCAGGAACTCTCACTGCAACCGGGTCAATTTGCGTAATACTGTTACCTGCTAATTCACGCAGTTCCGTCGTGCTGTCACTTTCATGTATGTATTTTAGATAAGCAAGTGATTGCGGATAACGGATTTCACCAAGAGCTTCAATTATTTGTGCCTTGAGCTTTATATTGTTAGTCTGCAAGGCGGCTGCAAGTGGTCTTATGGCATCTCTGCTAATTTTCGGAAGTGCCCGCACGATATTCGGAAATTCTTCCCCGCGGGAAGGGTCGGACATGGCATCAAGCATGAATGGGATGGCGTATTCACCCGCGTCGTGCAACCGCTTAACTGCTATTAACCAACCACGTTCAGTAGTGCTTAACCTTTTTACCTCCTCGACGATAATGGCCGGATCAGAACGGCGAGAATATCTGCCCTGATCAATAATATCAAGGATTTTACTACTCAACTCAGCCAGCTCGGCGTCAGGTGCTATTTGTTTGATTTTCAATAAAAACTCATAGCCCTGAGGATTTTCTTTACTTATTTTAAGTAATTCCACGGGATTAGGATTACTTTGCAGAACTGCCTGCGCATAACCTTTGGCTAAATCATATCGGCCGATTGTTGTGTAATGTAAAAAATCATTATAGTTTTCTTCCAGAGTCTGGGAATAACCTGTGCCCACTATACAAAGACCTGCTGCCAGGATTAATGCGGCAATTTTCTTGTTAAACATCTAAAATTCTCCAAAAGTGAATTTGTTTTAATAAAAACCAGATTTGGCTGCCGAAAAAGCTATCTTAGGCGGCCCTTACCTCCAAAAATACCCCTATTGGAGCGTTTTTCTGATTACCAACTGCAGGATATAACCACAGTTCGTAATAATTATTCGTCCGTAGAACAATATAGTATTAGTTAATACTGCCTATGTCAACAAAAAATAGCTCCACAGGGCCATATTAACAGCGGCTGGGCTTTTTATAACTTAATATTTGTTCTAATATCGGACAAAGCTCAGTGAGCCTGAATATATAAACAACCGAGAGGAAAAAGAGACCAAATATGGTAACAAACATGAAAAAGGCATTCTCCCGCCGCATAATCAGCGTTAATCCGCATCTGATTCTTCTTTTAGCCTGGCATCTAAAAGCTCTTTATTATAAACATAAACTGTAATCTCCTGCTCGGAGGTTTCCTCGCCTTCAAAAACAACAGTAATCAAATGCACACCAATATCCTCCAGTTCAGGTCTCCATTTAATGTAATCACGGCCGCCTCTTTCTATTAATTTCATCCCGGATGGATAGGGTTTCTTTAAGACAACCCGGCGATCCCTCACAGGGTCAATCTTGATCATATAGATATCTTCGGTTAATTTCCTGTTCCTAAGATTTTGAATTTCCAGGCGAACATTTCCTTCTTCATCGACTTCGACTTCCATCGCAAATAATTCCAATGCCCTATCTTTCGCACCAATAAGACAAGGCAAAAGTATGCTCATTAATATCATGATAATGGAAATGACTATCAACAGCTCAAGAAGAGTAAAACCTTTGCGTTGCACTTTTTATCCTACCTATTGCATAAATTTTTTCATTCTGCCTTCTGTTTTCCGTCCTCTGTCTCCTGCCTTCTAGACTCGTCCCTCGTCCCTCGTCCCTCGTCGTCCATCCTTCGTTTCCGTACTCTTTCTTTATGTATCGATAAATGTCCCAACTTTTTCTATAGAGAATTGCTTTTAGCCCTCATAATACTTGAATCTAATGACCTGTATCACAAATTTGCTCGTTTATCTCAAACATTTTTTAATTCTTTTTTAGCTGATTTAATTGTTTTCTTGATTGCCAGAATACCGGTATTATAGGTGTCCTAAAATGCCTACTAGCAATCAAACCAATTATTGGGAATCCTTTTTTGCTGAGACAAGAAATATGTTCCGGAGCTATGACATGTTCCCAAACATCTTGCATTTGTTTCCGTATTTCGTCTATTGTCCTTGGAAATTCAATCACTACGGTTGTTCCAGTTCTTGATGCATTCTGTTTATACAATACATTATCAGTTTTTTCATCCGGATACCAGATCTGCATTGATGAGTGAGGAAACACTTTTTTTACACTTTCAAGGAGAAATGCGTACGTTTCTTTCAATCCAAGTTTTGCGCACCATTGAGCGAGAATTGGAAATATAGTTGAATAAGACGTCAATTCTTCCTTAGTAGCAGCTTGATCTATCTCTAGTGCTATTAAATCGTCATATGAATCGGTTGCAATAGGAAAATGCTTTCCTAATTGAAATGCAAAGCAAATCTTTCCTGTTAAGTCTTGAATCCAATAAGCTGCTGTTTCTCTATTACCAGTAAGACTTAGAAGCATAAGCCCCAAACAAATGTCAATGCTATGACCATCAAAACATGGTAAATTGGTAGCAGGATTATTTTGTATAACATTTACCAATGCGTCAGCGACTGATAATATATCTTGCTTACGGTTGTTGTTTTGAGTTGCTAAATATTCAAAGAAATGGCTTAGCCCAAAAGTACTTAATATTCCAATTATTTCAAATACTCGAATTGGATATTCAACTACTTCAGCTTCAGGTCCCCAACCAAAAAGACCGTCACGTGTATAACAATGCTTCAGTATTTTATTAATATAGTTTGCTGCTATTTTCTGATAGGTCAGGTATATATGATAGAATTCTTTAAATGTCTTTTTATTATTAAGAAGATTCATCAATCGCATCCAGTCCCACACGCGAAGCAAAGTGTATTCAGCAGCAAGAAAGCCTGGTTTTGAGTTTCCCTCTTCTTCGCCCCAAGTTGAGAGTAACCGCAGAGCTAAATGAACCATTCTTATTGCTTTTAGTCTTTTTCTTTCTTGGGAATGCCCCTTAGATTTTGGTAACTTTCTATCAAAAAGGATTTCATCGACTAAAGCGTAGAAATGTGACAATTCATAATCTGGAAGACCAATAAATGCCAAACTCCTGCGAATCTTTTTCCTTGCACTTTCAGGAAAAAGATATTCGTCAATAAAGTATTTTGATACATAAAGGGACAGTTTATCAGCTCCCCAAAAATCAAATTCAATGCCCTCTTTAATATTCTGTTCTTTATAACCTACCCAATTCTGTTCAACTTCTTGTTTTAACTCTCCGTTACAACAAACAACAATTTTCTTAGATAGTTGTCTGTGTTGATCATCCAAGTGTTTTGGTATATAAACATCAATTATTTCGTT
The DNA here is from genome assembly GCA_964569935.1 of uncultured Pirellulales bacterium. GTDB lineage: Bacteria > Planctomycetota > Phycisphaerae > Sedimentisphaerales > Anaerobacaceae > JAFGPS01. Next base: position 3,206 of record CAZMWN010000166.1, on the reverse strand, counting down.
TAGTGAGGGACGAACATCTTGTTTCTTAGTATCCCAATTATTTCTATCTATATGACCAGCTTTGATTGTAAATAAAAACACTTTCTCAACGTTTTTGTTATCTATATCAGGGCCGATGGCAGCTAAGTCAACTCCATGCTGTCGCACACCTATTTGAGCTCTACTTATTGGTAATATATTCATAGATAGTAGTAGATCGCCTAAGAGAGAATCTATTTCCCCTGATTCCTTCAGCATAGACAAATATTCTCGTATAATTAACTGCATGGTAAATCTTCTCTTTTGAGATTTCGCCACTTAAGACGTGAGAATTCCTGACCAATAGGATCAAGTATTTCTCCTCTTGGGTATTCAATACTATGTGATACCGACTTCATTTCAGTTTTTGAACTAAATTTGCCGTCTTTCTCCATAATGAAAGAACTTCCAGCTTTTAAATATATCTCATTGCAAAACTGAAGTAAGACCGATTGTTTTTTTGCTCCTTTATATATTGCTCTTCCAAAATGTTTGGCTTTGGCCTGTTCCATCTCACGAACTCGTTGAGGATGAGATTGTAGCTCTTTCAGGGAAGATAATTTTTTTAAAGACTCATGATATAAATCTATCTCTTTTTTGATACTTCTTGCAACTTTGGCAGTAAGTTTATTCTTACTCTTAGCTTTAATCTTTAAAAAAACTATTGTTGTTCGAGCATAGTTATAACCTATATAATCTTGGAATGCTGTCGCCACATAACTAATAACCATCTTGTCATTGCAACCAGCTTCTATTAGTGAAAATACGAGACTGCAAAGTGCTTCAGGATAAGCCGAAACATAACCAAGAATTTTATAGATGACATAAATAACATCTCTATTACTCATTTTTTTAACCATATCATGGTCTAATTCTATAATAATATTGGGAATGCGATTTTTAAGGTGATAAGATTCTTTAATTAAATCTGATGCTGCCAAATGAAGCTTGTGTTCATCTGAATTAAACCACTTAGTATAAAACTCTCGAGTCTTTTTAAAACATCTTCTATTGATTGACGACATCGTCATTTTAAATATACTTAGTGTTTCGTCGTCATTTTTACCATAATCTCTGCGTAGCGACCACTCCTCCCAAAAACTCATAACCAAGTCTGCATTTAATTCTACAATGCTTGAGAGAGTTGAATCTAGCTTTTGTATTATTCCTTTATGTTTGCTATCAATACCAGCCAGATTAATAAAAGTTTTTTCAAACCAAGTTTCTTGTGAGTGTTCTTTTCTATTTAATAATAAAACAACAGCAATCTCATATAGCACTTCAGGATTACTCTTTTCTGATAATTTTAAAAGCGCATCCTTTGGTTCATCTGTATATTTTAAAAGTCTGCCATAACCCTTGACTATGCTAGAAATCACTATTGCATTTTTCTTCCTTCGCATCTTCTTATAAAGCTTAAGTGTTTTTGACAGAAAGTCTTGCTTCGAGGGACCTCGATAATCAAGACTACCAATCGCTATTAGTCCTGAACTCATCAGAACAATTGAATTACTTTCTGAGAGCAACAACGCTTTAGAGAAAGCTTTTTTAAAATTGGTTCGTGCTATCCCTTTAATCACATTGACAATAAATCCTGCTGATTCAATCTTTTTTTCTGAAATCAGTTCATCATAAAGCTCTTCCGCAATATCAGTTTTTAGTTCACATAACCGCTCTATTGAATCATAAATATCAATCCCTGCAAGATCGTTACGTATGATTGGTTCCATCGCATACAATGTTTTTTTCAAAGATTTGACATCAACTTTAAGCTTTGGTAACGCTTTTGCGAAGGCATGTAAAAGATTCCAGCAATCTTTCTTTTCAGAACACAACTCACCAATGCGTTTGATTACATCCATATTATATATGTTATGTGCTACTACAATAACATCTGCGGCAAGTTCATCGTGACTAATGTCATATCCTAACAGAAATATCGCTCTTATGGCTTTCCATAATCTTAGATCATCTTTCCATGATTTCTTAAGTATTCTCTCATAAATGTATTCGCAAATTGCGTAATACCATTTCGAATCTCCATTGAAACTTACCTTTCCATTTTCAATGATTATTAATTTTGATCTAATAGCTGAATTTATTACTTTCAAAGGAACATTAAAAGAAAAAGGCTTATTGTTTTGTCCATGCTTGCAGCTTATTCTGGACATTTTAATTAAAGCATCATAGCATTTTATGTCACTCTGCTTTATCTTTTTCCACTTCTCTGCTAAATCAAAAGTACAGGAATTTTGTTTATGTTTTTTCATATTAATAAAAAAAGTGAATATTGAGTTTAATAGAGTCGTTTTCTATTTTTACAATTCCGAAGTAATTGCTCGGTCAAAGTTGCTGCTGTTAAAAAATTATGAGCATTCTCAAAGAACCCGCAAAATATTTAGAAATCATACATCCTTCACGCATTTATTAACATTGCGGTAACTACGTATTTTTCCCCGTTAGATAGGTTAAAGGCACCATCTCACGGGGTTAATAAGTCTAACTACCAACGACTAACGACTATTAAAATCGGTGGGGCTAGCCGCCACCCTACAACTAAGGCGTATCTCAACAGGTAAATGTTAATTCGCCCTATGAGATAAATGTAAAAAATCATATCTCATGGGGTAAAAACCGACAAAAAATATCAAAATTTTCATATTATTGGTGGAAGATTGCCGCAGTCGTCCCCAATGGACTCCTTCGCAATGACCGTTTTTCTTGTCATCTCGACTGGAGCGAAAGCGCAATGGAGAGATCTATTTAGATTAGATTCCTCGACTACGCTCCACCTTAGGCGTGCCATAGGCAGGAATGACTTAATTGTGGATTCCTAAATCCTGTACGCTAAACGTACCTGTGGCATCCCCTAAGGAGCAATCCCAGGATTTTCCCCATTAGATAGGACAAAAACCGCCATCTCACGGGGTAAATCGAAAATCAGGGGGGAGGCAAATCAAATGCATACAGTTAATTAGTGAATTAGTTCATTAGAGAATTTTCTTAAAGATACCTTATGACAGGAGATTGATGATTAGAAGCGTTAGTAGGCCAATTAACTTATCCGCTAATTCGCTAATCCTCTTTTTCCGGTATTCGACAAGTGTAGAGAACATTCGACAAATCGGGGTGTTTTTTTGCAAAACAAAGCCAATTATTTCGTACTGCGTTCGGCGTTATGCGTATTG
>CAZMWN010000165.1:0-8010 GCA_964569935.1 uncultured Pirellulales bacterium | reverse complement strand
CACAGCCAGAGGCTCCGATGCGGAAGGAATAAATTCCCGAATCCATGAATTGAAAGCATCAATTGAACCATCTCGCTGCAAGGCCTCATCGCCATAAAGATGAATGAAATCTTTGCGTATCGTCTGAGACTTGTCTTCGTTGGGTTCGAAAGCCATAGAACCGGCGTAATGAATAAAATTAGCTTCGTATCTTCTGCCCTGGGGGTCAGGCTGCATTAAGTCCATTCTGTTCCAGCAATAGTCAAGCCCGTCGAACTTAATACCTTTGCTGGCAGCCATATAATTCAGACAAGTCTGCTCATGGAAAATCCGCATCTCAGGAATAGTGTACAACTGTCTGTTTCTATATCCTTCGATAAATCCCCTGAAGTTTTTACTGACTAAGAAAATTCCCGCATTGAAGTATCTATACTTGCCCTTGTTGTTTTTTGGCCAATCTATTCCATCATTTATAGCGGTGACAATATGGTCTCTGTCCATATGTTCTGTGGGTGAGTTTTCATCGAAAGCATATAGGGTATCCATATCCGAATAACAGTCAAAGATATTGGGCGCATTCGGTGTTATCATTACATCTCGGTCTAAAAACAACACACGGTCAAAATCCATATCGAACAGTTTAAAGCCCTGGAATTTTTCAAAGCATGCTGCATAAAAACGAATATCAATACGGCTGGAGATAAAATAGCTAATGTGGTGTCTCTGGGCATATTTTCTTGCACTGAGCATGCAGGGAATGAATCCGGAAGGCTCGCCGATGCTTAGTGTAAATATGGCTGTTCTCATTTATAACCTCAAGTATGCTTTCCATACTCCTTAAAACAAAAAGTCAGGTTTATGATTATAAATGGTCGGAAACAAAACCGCAATTATCTATTCAAACTCCAGTCGGAATCTGTGCAAGACCAAGTTTTTCCGGGCTAAAAAGCGGATTGGACAATCCAATCATTGACAGTCCCGTAGTTTAAAGATAGCATTACCACTTCATGAATATCTTGGAGTATTGAAATGATTGACGTAACATTAGTAACCGGCGATGGAATTGGGCCGGAAATTGCCGAAGCCGCACGCAGATGTATCGATGCCACCGGTGCCGATATTAACTGGATAATCGCTGAGGCGGGCACAGATGTAATGGAACGGACCGGCACTCCCCTGCCGGAGGTAACCGTAGAATCAATTAAGAAAACCGGCGTTGCACTAAAAGCACCTATTACCACACCGGTCGGGAAAGGCTTTCGAAGTATCAATGTGCATCTGCGCCAATCGCTTGAACTTTATGCATGTCTTAGACCATGTAAAAGCTATGAAGGCGTAAGAAGCAGATATAGTGACATTGACCTTGTAGTTGTGCGAGAAAACACCGAGGATCTTTACGCAGGTATCGAATTCCAAAAAGGCAAAGACGACACAGCCGAGCTTATCAACTGGATCAATAAGCACAGCAGCCGAAAGATTGGCCCTGATGCAGGCATTAGTATTAAGCCCATCTCAGTTAAAGCCACAGAACATATAGTCGGTTTCGCTTTCGATTACGCTCGCAGGATTGGACGTAAGAAGGTCACCAGCGTCCACAAAGCCAATATCATGAAATTCTCAGATGGATTATGGCTCGATGTTAGCCGCCAGGTTGCAAAGAAATATCCCGATATCGAATTCGAGGACCGCATCGTCGACAATATGTGTATGCAGCTAATTCAAAAGCCTGAGCTTTATGACGTAATCGTGCTGCCGAATCTGTACGGTGATATATTGAGTGACTTGTGTGCCGGTCTTGTCGGTGGGCTTGGCGTAGCGCCAGGTGCTAATATCGGCGATAAAGGAGCTATCTTCGAGGCAACCCACGGCAGTGCCCCAAAATATAAAGGCCAGAACAAGGTCAATCCGACCGCCCTGATACTTAGCGGCGTGATGATGCTAAGGCATATAGATAAAAAAGCTGAGGCTGAAAGATTAGAAAATGCCGTTGCAGCCATCATAGCCGAAGGCAAAAGTGTAACCTACGATATGAAGCCGCATCGCGATGACCCTACCGCTGTAGGTACAAGCCAAATGGCAGACGCCATCATCCAAAAAATCAATAGCAATTAGGAAACTAAGATAGAATATCAGGATTAGATTTACTAAGTATTGGCGGTATGAGTATGAGAATTTGAAATATTTGTATTTTTTGGTCTAAGTGTTGATTATTGCGCTACAAGCAAGAGCAAACTCAACCAGTTGTATCAGCTAAAATACAAATATCATCTGGCAAGCTCACTTCTGATTTTGGAAGTGTAAAGAAGAACGTGCTGCCATGGCCTAATTTCGATTCGATCCAAACCTGACCACTATACAATTCGACAATTTTCTTTACGATTGAAAGGCCAATACCGACATTTTCCGTCACATCACGCAATGAGAGTGTCTGGAAAATTTCGAAGATCTTGCCAAAATACTTTTCTCCTATTCCGGTACCATTATCAGAAACACTAAACTTCCAAGAATCTTCATCTTCGACACAACCGATTCTTATATAACCGTTCGGTTTGTCTATAGATCTGATGGCATTAGTTATAAGATTACTAAACAGCTCCTGCATAAATTTGCGAACACCTTTAACAACAGGTAGTTTATTATCGACTATGATCTCGACACCTTCAGGAAACTCGATACTCGCAATAACATTTGACAAAATGAGATTTAAATCCAAACGCTCCTGCTTTCTATCGACAAGGGAAAGCTCGGAATACTGAATAACAGCATTTAAAAGCCGGCTCATTCTCTTTGCTCTGCCCGCGAGCAATTGTGCGTTTTTATGTCCCTTCTGATCAAATTTAAGAGTATAATCTTCCGATATCCAATCAGATAAAATTCCAATTGCACGCAGCGGTGTCTGTAAATCATGGGCAGCGATGCGTGTAAATTCCCGAAGTTCTCTGTTGGATATCGTTAGCTTTTTGACAGTCTGAGCAAGCTCGTTTTCCGCCTTTCTGCGTACGACAACTTCCTCCTTAAGATCGATAGTACGTTCCTCAACTTTTCTCTCCAACTGTTCGTTTGCATTAACCAAAGCCAAATCTCGCTGCTGAATCTGTGCAAGCATTTCATTAAACGCTTTTATAAGCAGACCCAGCTCATCCTTGCTAAATTTATTTACTCTTATAGAATATTCTTTCTTTTCGGATATTATCTTTGCAACTTCAGCCAGATTCAGAATCGGTTCCGAAATCACTTTTTGTAGTTCTGCCGATACAAAAAATATCAGTAATGAAACAAGCAATAAAGCTCCAACCGCTACAGCAATATCCCGCCTTAATGCATAATATAAGTTAGACAACGTGGACCGCAAACAAACCATCCCAACATCCTTGCCTTCGACAATGATCGGCTCATAAACAGTCAACAACTTATCCCTGAAAACATAACCAGTCCTTTTAATTTCAACCGGCGAGACTTCTTGGCTTTGGTCAATACGATAATAACTTGCAAAAATATTACCTTCGATAGTATAGACACCCCCAAAAACAATCGACGGTTCTGTCTTCAACGCTGTTAGAACATCATTAGCATCCTGAGGCACCTCAAAAATTACCGATGCTTTACAGTTATCAGCAATTACCTTTGCCTGGGTCGATAAAGTGCGGACCATTGACTGGCGAAGACTGAACCACTGCCAGATAATAAATGCAGCACATACTAAAAGTAATGACGTAGTACAAGCCAGCATGATGATCGATATAAGTTTGCGCCGTATCGTCATGTCACTGAATGCTTTTGCTATAATCGAGTAAATCTTAAACTTCATCTGTCTCTAAAATCTGACGTAACTTTATCTACATTCTAATTACAGCTAAATAAGAAGATGCTCACCCATCAAAACTTCCATACATTAAATCGTCAATCAAGGCATTTACCTAAACCTAAGTTTCGTATTCTATCATCGAACGTTCATCATTTTACCGGTCGAAACCAACAAGAATTTATATCCATTAACAATTAGATAGAGAATTATAGAAGAACAGTCCTATATAATAGCCACTCTGAACAAGTTAACTGTTGCAGCTCAATCGAATATCTGTTTGATTGATTAAACTCTTTTTTGTGGTAAAAAAGGTTCCACCTTAGTAATCTGTTATTAACAATATTATAATAAATACCGAACGTCTTATAATATGAATCAAGATTTCTATTACAAGTTGGTCTCAGGTCAAAAGAAAGGCTGTTTTACAGCTTTACTCAAAATACTCTTAACTGTGGTAGCACAAGTTTACTCGATAATAATCACACTGAGAAATTTATTATATAACAAGAAAATGTTCAAAACATATCACAAGGAAGCCATCGTTATAAATATTGGCAATATAACAATCGGCGGGACAGGCAAGACACCTCTTGTCGTCTGGTTGTGCAACTTACTTCTCGAACGGAACATTAACTGTGCAATACTTACTCGCGGCTATAAAACATCTAATAGTCAAAATCTATCCCGAACCGAGTCAAGAGAATTAACAACTCAAAATTACTTTGATGAACCGGCAATTCTTTCTGAAAACTGCCCACAATCAAAAGTAATCGTAAATCCGGATCGTGTTGCAGGTGCAGCCGAAGCCATCAGCAAATTCGCAGCCAGGGTCCTGATTATGGATGATGGTTTTCAACATCGCCGATTAGCCAGAAATCTGGATATAATCACCATTGATTCAACACGGCCTTTTGGATATGGGAAAATTTTTCCGGCCGGTTTGTTACGAGAGCCCGTCAATTCACTCAGACGTGCTGATGCTGCTGTTATTACCAGATGCGACCAAATCGCTGCATCCGAATTAAACAAGATCGAAAACAAACTACAAGCTATCAATCCCGATATGATAATTGCCCGGTCGGTGCATGCTATTGTCAGCGCTAAAACAACAGATGGAAAAAATATTAATATCGAAAATATCAATGGGAAAAAAATATTCGCTTTCTGTGGTATAGGTAATCCGAATGCCTTTCTAAACACAATCAAAGCCCTTGGGGCTGAACTGGCAGGCTCAAAAATCCATAACGACCACTACCAATATACAGATGCTTGTTTAGCTGACATTTACAAGCAAGCCAGACATACAAAAGTTGACCTAATACTGACAACACAAAAAGACTGGACTAAAATCAAGCATTTGACACTGGATATGAACGGTATACCGCTTGCATACCTGACAATCGAGATAAAATTCCTGGAGGGCGAGGACAAATTAAGACACTTGATTGAAGAGACATTAGCGGGTAAAATCTAAAAGAAATAATGAATGATTAACATATATTCTTGTGCTATTTTGCATTTATGCTCTTATGTATGAAAATCTGCTAAAAACGATAACAAATCTTGGTTCGCCTAAAGTGCTGGTCGTGGGCGACTTTATGCTCGATATCTATCTCTATGGCGATGCCCTAAGAATCAGCCCGGAGGCGCCTGTGCCGGTACTGCGAGTTCACAAAACCGAGTATAGCTGCGGAGGGGCGGGTTCTGTTGCCGCCGACCTTGCAGAACTGGGCGCGGTTCCTGTTTGTGTCGGGATCATTGGAGACGACCAAAACGGCAAAATCCTCATCAATAAGCTCAAAGACATCGGAGCTGATATAACCGGTCTACTCAAAGCAACCGACCGGCCTACAACAAGCAAACAAAGACTCATAGGTCTGGCACAACATCGCCACCAACAGCAATTATTCAGAATGGATGAAGAATCCACAGAATCACTCTCAGAAAAACAACACAAACAAATTTTGAATCTATACAAAGACAGATTGTCACAAGTTGATATCGTTTGCCTTCAGGATCATGACAAAGGATTACTCAGTAAATCACTTTGTATCGAAATGATACAATCCGCAGCCAAGGCCAATAAAAAGGTCATAGTCGATCCAAGCCTAACCAGTGATTATTCAAAATACATGGGTGCTTCTGTCATTACACCAAACAGGCAGGAGACCTCAATCGCCGTTGGTTTGGAACTGCAAAACGAAAAAGATTTTGCTCGAGCAGCACAGGAACTTCTGGAAAAGCTTAAACTCGACGCTGTCGTCATTACGCTTGATAAACTCGGTGCGTATATTAAGACCAAAGACTCAGATCAAATTATACCCACTCGTCCTCGTGACGTTTATGACGTAACCGGAGCGGGCGATATGGTTTTATCCTCTTTGGCTACGACTCTGGCTGTGAATTGTGATCTTAAAACGGCAGTAGAATTAGCTAATATAGCCGGTGGAATTGAGGTGGAGAAATTCGGCAATCAAACGGTTACAATCGAAGAGATGATAGATGAAATTGTCAGTCAAGAACGGGCCAACAGCGGCAAAGTGCGTCCAGTCGATTTGTTGATAGATGAGCTCACATGGCACCGCAGGCGCAAAGAGACTGTGGTATTTACCAACGGCTGTTTTGATGTCATACACACAGGGCATATAGAATTTCTGAAATTTTGCAAGTCACAGGGCAATATTGTTGTCGTCGGACTAAACAGCGACAGTTCTGTGAAGACTATCAAGGGTTCTGATCGACCAATAAATAATCAACATGACAGGGTTACCGTCTTAGCGGCATTGGAAATGGTCGATTATATTACCGTCTTCGATGAGCCGGACCCACTCAGTTTAATTAAGAAGATAAAACCGGACATTTTGGTAAAGGGTCAAGACTGGGCACAAAAAGGAGTAATTGGACGCGAGTTTGTCGAATCCTGCGGAGGAAAGGTAGTCCTTGCACCAATCGTTGAGGGTAAAAGCTCATCTGCAACAATCGACAGAATGAAACCATTACAGGCGAAATCCTGATGAACGATTATACGAAAAAACAAATAGCCGAGGCCATCGAAACTCACAAAAAGATGACCGTCGAGCTCCAAAAAAACAGCATTGAAATTATTGCTACCACCGCTGAGGCAATAATTAAAGTATTGGAGCAAAACGGCACGATTTATCTTTGTGGTAACGGAGGTTCGGCGGCAGATGCTCAACACATAGCCGGCGAGCTTGTGGGTAGATTCCGCCGGGAACGAAAAGCCCTGGCCGCTGTAGCACTCTCAACCGACACATCAATACTGACATCGATTGCCAATGACTACGCTTACGAAAATGTCTTTGCCCGGCAGGTCGAAGCTCTGGTACGAAAAGGTGATATTCTATGGGCTTTCTCTACCAGCGGAGCTTCGGCAAGTGTCACCGCCGCTGTTCGTTTAGCAAAAGAAAAAGGTGCTCAGGTAATAGCTTTTACAGGGCAAAAAAATAGTGAGCTTGAACTAATTGCCGACATTTGTTTTTGTGCCGACAACGAATCAACCGCTCGCAGTCAGGAAATGCACCAGCTTGCCTATCACATTATTTGTGACATTGTAGAGTACAATTTTACAGAAAAACAAGCCAGGAATGGATTTTAATAAACATGTCCGAAAGAGCCATATTTTTAGATCGCGATGATACGTTGATTGAAGACCCGGGTTATATCAGCAGTCCGGATCAGGTTAAGCTGCTGGATGGTGCTGCAGAGGCACTTATTAAGCTCAAAGACCTGGGATATAAGATAATTGTCGTAAGTAATCAATCAGCAGTCGCACGTGGGATTGTCTCAGAAAAAGCCCTCAACAAAATTCATGACCGATTGAAGCAACTGCTGGCTGGAAAAAATGCGTTTTTAGACCGGATTTACTACTGTCCTTACCATCCGGAAGGGGTTGTCCCTAAATATCGTAAAGAAAGTAACGATAGAAAACCAAATCCGGGAATGCTGCTGGCAGCGGCCAAAGATATGGATATCGACCTCAGTCAATCCTGGTGTATCGGCAATAGCAACCGGGACATCGAGGCCGGACACCGAGCCGGCTGCAAAACCATCTTAATAGATGTTCCATCTCACCAAAAACAGCCAGAGCCTGTACTAAAACAGAAAGGCATTACTCCCGACTACCAGGGCGTAAATCTCAGAGAAGCAGTGAATATCATTAAAAAACATATTCGTTCTTCTACCGACACAAAATCGCAAACTCAGCC
>CAZMWN010000164.1:0-8048 GCA_964569935.1 uncultured Pirellulales bacterium | reverse complement strand
TATCCATAAGCCTTTTTTTGCGGTCTCATCTATAGCATTGAGCGATATTACCATTGGAATCCCCAGCTCGAGTAAATCGGCGGTAAGGGTAAGTGACTGTTTTAACAGGTTTGCGTCGATGCACTGGATGATCATGTCCGGCTTTTCCGAAAATATCATATCCCGGACTACAAGTTCTTCTTCGGAGTGAATATAAAGACAATGCAGGCCTGGAGTATCAATGACCTCATAAGCTTCGCCGTTAATTTGACATTTTGTTTTTTTGATCTCTACTGTAGTCAGGGGATAGTTGGCAACAAGCGTATATTCGCCGGTGAGATTATTAAACACCTGGCTCTTGCCCGTGTTCGGCAAGCCAACGATAGCGATTTTCTTAACGGGGCGGCAACTACTTGAATTATCTTTTTTTGTCTTCTGTTTTTTAATCATAAATCTCTGCGCAAATAATTTATCGTGTTCCTAAATTTTGTTTGGGGAAATTCTGCGATAACGAGGAATAATTATCTATAGTTTTTAGGCTAAAACTTGGTACTCTGTAACACGTAATTTAGAGCATAAAAGGATCGGGGAAGATTTTGAGCAGATGATTTCGTGCCTCTCACACATCATGGCATGATTAGATTTAACAATCCTCCCACTATAAGACTGGATAAGATCATAACCCCTGCAGATTTAAGCATATCCACAACTCCCAGTTCCTTTATAAGCGTCGTAAATGTAGCAACGCATGGGAAATACATTGCCAATACAACCGATGCTATTACCAATTGCTTGACCGTTAAGCCCAGTGGAATAAGCATTCCCACAGCTACATCTTTACGCAGAAAGCCTACTATCAATGCGCCAACAGCTTCTTGTGGAAGCCCCAAAACACGGGTAACAACCGGTGCCGTGATTTTCCCTGCGAACTGAATTATTCCAAATGTGTAAAGGAGATTTACAATAAGTACTCCCAGTAGTACAAAAGGCACCGCCTCTTTAAGAAACCACTTTATTCTTATCCATATCTTCTTTGCCAGGCTTCTGAAATACGGAATTCTGTAAGGTGGTATCTCCAGGAATATCTCCGGCGACTCGCCTTTAACGGTTTTGTTGAATATAACACCAAGCAATATCCATACCGCCAGCAATGTCCCATAGATAATTGCAAGGTATCCGACTCCATATTCTCCTACCAGTCCCACCACCATTGCCTGTAAGGCCGCACAAGGCACTGCAATAGACAATATCGTCGCGGAAATGAATCTCTCTCTTCGGGTCTCAAGAACTCTGGTTGCCAGTGCTCCCGGAACATTACATCCAAGTCCAAGCAGCATTGGTACTATTGCGAAGCCATGCAGGCCCAGTTTGTGCATCAGAGTATCTACCATAACAGCTAATCTGGGTATAAAGCCTAAATCTTCTAAAAGCGAAAGAACTACATAAAACGCAAACACATACGGTAGAACCGCACCAATTGGAACAAAAAGTCCTGTGGTCAACAAGCCGAAAGACTGTCCAAAATCTATTTCACCATCTATAAGCTGGCCTATAACAAGGTCATGAAGAAATCCCCCGGAACCCATAACAGCCGACAGTTTCATTACTACAGGCATCCAGAGCTTTTCAAAAACAGGCTCGCCTACATGGCCTATGAGTCCTTCGCCTATGAAACGTATAACCTTAAAGGCCAAAAACATCACCGCAGCAGCTATAGGAATGCCGGTAAGCGGCCTGACCGAGGCGTCTCCGAGCTTCTCCAGCCACGTATGGTGGCGATGCGTTATCTTTTGAACTTCATCCACAATGCCGCCTATCTTCTGCCATCTTTCTTTATCTTCATATTCATACGCCGAAATCTTTGCGTCCGCGATCTTTTCTACCAGATGATTAATCCCTTCGCCAGTTACAGCACAGATGGGGACACAAGGTACTCCCAGGATTTGCTCCAGTTTTCTATCATCAATCAATATGCCCTTGTGCTTTGTCTCGTCCCAGAAATTCAATGCTACAACAACAGGCACTTTGTGTTTAAGCAGTTGGAGCGTCAGATTCAGGCTGCGTTCCAGGTTCGTGGACTCCACAACATTAATGACTACATCTCCATTAGTTCGCTCGTTGAGCATTTTAACTGCTATTTCCTCTGCTCTACAGGTTGGTTCCAGAGTGTATGTTCCCGGCACATCGATAAGATCTGCACGTTTGTCGCCGAGTTTCATGCTTCCCTTTGTAAATTCAACCGTGGTGCCTGCGTAATTGGAGGCAATAACATTTGCACCGGTAGCTCGATTGAAAACAACACTCTTGCCGACATTAGGGTTTCCCATAAGAAGAATGTTCATTTCTTAGCCCTCCTTAGTAATTTCCACCATTACTTTAGAAGCCATACCAAACCCCATAGCAGCCTGGGTGCGATCCTGCTGCAAAAGAACGGGACCCCTCATAAACTGCTCACTTACCTTTGTGATTTCTTTGCCTGTCCTGATTCCCAAGGCATCGAGCTTGCTTGCCAAACCATAACCGCCATTTATTTCTACAATCCTTCCCTTTTGGCCTGACCGCATCTGAGCCAGAGAAATCCTGTTAGCTTTTATCCCACTCATTCTTGTATCCTTTCGGTCTTTATGAATATCCTTTCACAAAGTTAGCCCAATTGAACATTTCGATATAGTATTAGAATGTCATATGTGCTCTCAGACCAAATACAACGGCATCTTTTGCTGTTTTGACGCCGCCGGGATTAGCTATATACTGAACGCTCGGACTCAAATTAAACCACGGCGTGACCTGTGCGTTGTAGTAAACTTCCAGAGCGTTCTCGTAATCTTCCTGATAACTCGAGTCCGCTGTATCGCTGAAGGAACCGTGAGCTGAAGCTGCGCCCAAAACATCATCGTCCCGGCCGTCAAGCAGCCCTTGATATTGAAAACCGACACTGAAGAAATTGGTAATATCGTTTTTTATGGCGGCTGCGTATCCATATCTAAAAAACATACCGAGACCCTGACTGTCCTCAGGATCGTTATTTTCCTTGTCAAGCATCTGGTCACAGCTTGTGTAAAAACCAATGTCATCTCGGTAACTTTTACCAACAGCGGCTCGGTCGGTATTGGCTTTCGGTTGGGAGTCATTCCAGAGACCTACTCGATAAGTGCCGTTACCTGCGGTTATACCTGTCTCAAGGGCATAGAAAAAATAGTCCTGCTTATGGAACGTCGTTCTAAAGCCGGTTTCTCTACTATCGGCCTGCGCGTCAGCAACACCGCCCATGAGATACCACAAATCAGTTATGTCCCATGCGAGCACCATTCCGAGGCCCTGTTGCGGAAATGGTATTGTCGGGTCATCAACAAGAGCTGCATTCATAAACTGACCGTATTCGCCACATTCATTATCAGCGTATGCAGTTGCATCAAATATGCCGGTGAAATCCAACTTACCAATCACTATGGTAAGATCGTCACTGAATAAAGGCCCCTCATAAGCACACTCAACAATATCCATCCCGCGATTGCTGTAAGGCAAGGCATTTATTCCCCATGCACTGCCAACCGAATGGCCGTCGATGCCTTCTGTATCAGGCCAACCGCCCCAGCCGACTACGGAGAAAGAACCGTCTTCAATACCTAACAGCCTCTCCAGGTCTATATCCATCGTCGCCTCATATCTGCTATGATGTCTGCCTCTGTGTTCATTCGTGCTGATTCCGCCGCGTGCGTTAATTTGATAGATACTGGTTAAGCCAAAACCTAACTCTATTCCGCTGTCCTCCAACTGTTCATTAAGCCCCCAAAAACCGTTGGTGAGTGTTTCTTGCTCGCAGATATTGCCGCTCCCAGCCCGACAAATCCCTGCTAATCCCAACAAAAACGCTATGATTAGGACAACTCGAAGTCTGCTCATGTTCGACTCCTTTCGTAACATAAACTTCACATTTTCGGTTTGAGGCGACATGAGATTGAGAATGATTATAATTCTCAATCTCACATATGAGCAGAATATATCAGCCTTGAGTAGCTGTCAATCGCTTTTTTGGAATTTTTGGGGATTTTCTGAAAAATTTTTGACTTAATTTTAGGAAATCGTACAATTTGTCAGAATGAGATTGAAAATTAAAGTCAATTATCCGCCGGAATAAGCATGAAATCAGCAAAAGATATATTCACTGAGTATATTAGAAGCAAAGGCATGCTCGCCAGCCGTCAACGAGAACAAATTTTAGACGTATTTTTAAAAACGGAGAAACACCCCACGATTAACGACCTTTACGATCTGGTCAAAAAAAAAGACCCTAAAATTGGCCTCGCCACTGTATATCGTACAATGGAGGTCATATGCGAGGCAGGGTTGGCGAGTAAGATCGGCTTCGGGGATGGCATAAAACACTACGAGCATAAATACAAACATCAGCACCACCACCATCTGATCTGTCTTAAGTGCGGCAAGGTTATCGAGGTAACCAGCAACAGGCTTGAGGAAACACAAAGACAATTAGCAAAAAAGCATGATTTTACTATTACCAGAACTACAATGAGGCTATTCGGTATTTGCAAGACATGTAAACAAAAAGAAAAATAGAACTGAATCCATCAGTGGAATACAACAACCTGCCCAATTTTCACACTGAATAACCTACTCAAATCAAAAACATTTTTTATTTATCCACTGCCTGCTCAAGTTTACTGATACGCTTTCTTTGCCCGCGGACCTTTACCATGAGCACAATTACGCTAATAATCAAAAACAATAAAATCAATGCACCAATCATTCGACAATTCCTTTCAAGTTCAATGAGGTTTACTTACTATTATTTTTTCTCCTGTTTAGTGGCTTTCTCTTCGAGCTTTTTGATACGCTCGTTTTGTTTTCCAACTTTCACCAAAGCCACAATTTCTCCGGTTATAAGCCCTAATAAAATTAATGTACCAAGAGTCATTCCATGTCTCCTTTCAATTATTTGGTTTTGGATAATAAGTGACAATTACTTAATGCCGTCCGACAACAAACAATCAAGGGTTTAAATCAGTGGCATTCTAAAACTCAAGCAGGAGCTCTCCGCTGTCTTCTTTGCCATACATTCATTTCTATGTATTTCTTTACAGCTTCCACGGTTATTCCAACCGTAAGAACGAAGAATTCTCTCGCACACTTACCAAAACACCCTATCTAAAAAAGGGAACATCCCTCTTTAGGTTGAAACACACAGGACTACGAAGGAATATTAAACTTGACGACGGTCACTTTGAATTCTTTTTCGGGGCGGCCAATTTCTTTATTCCCACTATAAGTAAAACTGTCCCGCCAATTGCCAGTGCTGCGATTCCAAGCGACCCAAGGAGTGTACCCGTAGCTGCGTATGCATGGCCGTTTCCTAATCCAAGTCCCAATCCACTGCCCAAAGACAGCCCCGAACCTGTTTTAAGTTTCAAGCTCATTGTCCATCCTTTCTAAATACAATCCATGTTTATTTTGATTTGGTTTTTACTTTGGCTTTTGAGGTTTTTGGCTTCTTGAAAAAAATCTTATTCCAGATTTTCATGCTGGCATATGCAGCGCCAGCTCCAGCAGCAACGGGAACGACTACGGCGGTCCCCAGGGCGAGGGATGTTCCTGCAACAGCGTGAGCTGCCGCAACGCCCAATCCAGCAGCTATACCCAGGCCTGCGGAACCTTTTACTGTGTCTTTTGCTGCTTGTACGCCGGTTTTTTGGCTTTTAACATACTTTACCGTATTTGATACACCATAGAAGACGGCCGATAGACTGCCTATCGTTACTCCCGTCGCCAGAGGTGCGGCTACAGCCGTTCCCGTAACAACTCTTTGTGCCAGGCTGGTACCTGTATATGACGAGGACGATGTCAATGTAGTCGAACTGCCGCTGGTTAAAGTCACAGGTGACGAGCTGGTTGTGATGACAGAACCCGAAGTCTTGACAATTGACGAGCTTGTACTGACAACCGGACTTGAAGATACAGTCTTCACCGGTGAGGAACTTACCTCAACTAATTTGGACGGTTTGTTTGACCATTCTTTCATATCGCACTCCCTTCTTTAACTAAGTTAATATTTCCCAGAAATGTCTTGGCATTCGTTGGGCCATTTTCAACGCCCCATTTGAGCCGGCAAATAACGGCTCATCTACACGAGTTACCCTACCCCCGCCTAATTCGGCCATTGCCTCTTCAATGAGCTTGGGCAGGCCAATCATTTGGCTTCCACCTCCGGCTAATATCACATTAGAACGAATAGTTTCCTGAAACTCCGGGTCGCAAGTGGCGATTAGTTCGACAATCGAGTCGACTATACCGGGCACAATGCTTTTACAGGCCTTCCTTAATTCCTCGGTAACGTCAAAATCCTGGGGTCTGCCCTTTACCGGGAAATTTGCTATTACCCGGTCTGAGCTTTCTGAGACAAAACCATAACTTTCCTTCAGTTTCCTAATCATATTGATGGTGAACTGAGCCTTCGGGTACTTTTTGTGTATCAATTTTGATAACTTATTATCAACATAATCACCAGCCTCATCCAAGGTAATCTGGTCCTGCCCATTCGGTAGAGTCCCTTGTAAACGGCATAAGTCAACGGTTCCAGCACCAATATCAACAACCAAAGCCTGGTCGAGAACTCCCGGCCCGTAGGCTACTGCAAAAGGCTCGGAGACAACCATAACCGCATCAAGCACGCCACGAGCTGCATCTACAAGAATACGTTTGCTGGCAATACTGGCCCTTGCCGGTGCACCAATCACACCGTAAACAGGCTGGCCAGGTTCCGGGCGTGCTTTCTCCAAAAGGTGACGAGTCAGTTGCTTAGCTGCTGTGAGATACTTGTTACTTCCGTTCTTGCTGTTAGTCGGAATTATACCGTGAGCCAAAGGCCGGATAAGCTCCACGCTCAGACGGTGTTTCAGTGCCGTTTCTCCAAAGAGCGGCTCAGAACCTAACAACTCTTCAGAGATGTTATCCTTCGGATAACCTACATAAGTCGGTACTAACTCCCGAACACCATTGCTCGCCGATACCGATGCTCGGCAAGTACCCAGGTCAATACCCACATACAGAGTCGTATTGTTCGATCGAAAAACTGCTGAGCTTCTGGAAATAAAAGGTTTTCTCTTGTTACTCTTTTTGACCTGCTTTTTAAGCCGCTTTTTAGCCATTCTTATTACCCCCATTTTAGAACATTAACTTTCATACCTCTTTTGAGATACTTTTATCGACGTCATCATTAACACGTTCAGGCTTCTGAAGTGCAATATTTTCTCTGAAGACATGTACCAGTATATCTTCATCATGAGATAGAGACACATCCGTTTCATGAGGAGCTGTTGTTTCAAACACATCTGTTTCGGCAATAGAACTATGAGCATTCAGTTCGTCAATTTTATCCTGGAGTTGTTTATTTACAGCTCTTAATTTATCAACCTGCTGTTTTATATATTTCTCTACTTGTTTTCTTTCAGTGATTTCGCGTTGGAGTTGTTCGTTGGCAACTTTTAATTCATCGGTTTGCTGTTCGACGAGTTCAGCTAAGTGATTATGATATCGTTCCAATTCATCCTTTGTGCGTTCATCCTTTGTGGTATCTGTAGCAAAACCGATAAGCCCCATAGCCTTGCCCATCTGGTCTCTTAATATGACCATTAACATTTCAGTGGGGAATGGCGTTCCGTTTATTCGTACGTGTTCCACCGGCCCGGCAAGTTGCCCCCTGCGTTTGACCTCTTCGATGAAAGGAATCACATCTGTTTTCATTTGCTCTTGAGTATGGAATACGTTAATATGTTTACCAATTAATTCCTGGCCATTTTCGTATCCGTGCATCTTAGCCCAAACTGTGTTGACGAATCGAATAGCTCCACTGAAGTCGGTTACGATAACTGCCTCCATTGCTTGCTCGGCAACCACCGTTAAATACCACACGGTTTCTTCAATTTGTTCGTGCGTAGCAATCATATAATCTATTCAAACCACAATCTTCAAAATAAGTTAAATGTTCTAATATACTCCTGTCAATAGAGATTGCGGGCCCGCGCGCGCGCGCCAACCAGATGTGGTGGGGGTGG
>CAZMWN010000163.1:0-8179 GCA_964569935.1 uncultured Pirellulales bacterium | reverse complement strand
CGCCGGGAACATACCGGCAATTGTCGCTACCATACCCGTAGCCAGTGTCACTTTAAACCGCGATGCCTTCGGAATGATCGCCTGGAACGCCAGGCCTGCTCTATATATCGTCGGATTCGCCGTTGTCCAACCCGCGATAATGACGCACAGAATTCCCGCAATCCCTGCGGCCCTGTATGCCAGCGGGCCGGGCAGTACATCCGTATCGGCGGAATTCAAATGAAGCTGATAGGCATAAAGAATCGAAGCACTAATCCAGGCCATGAAATGACCCACATACATACCCGATGCACTTGCCACTCCATACCATGATTTTTTGGCAAACCTGAACACTGACAAATCGCTCATCCCGATATGCATCGCCATGTTACAGAACCATCCGAAGAACATCACATGCCAGAAGGTGAATTTCACCTGTCCCGGCAGCGGATCGCCGCCCTTCCAGATGCTCGTATTGGCCAACGTCCACAAGTCACCGACTGATTTTATCTGGGTTCCGGTCACATCGATAAACTGCTTCAAGCCTACAAAACCAAACGCCAGAAAAACAAGCACCATCCAGGGAGATGCGATATTGGCGAACTTTGCAACCGTGTTATAACCGTACGCAGCTACGATAGCGATCAATCCACCCAAAACCAAAACGGCAAGAACCCACCCCACGCTGTTGGGATACATATCGTTAAGGCCAGGCATATCGAACTTGAACCACACCCCCAGCGCCGTCGCCGAGACCGTCACCATCGCACCGGCCAGGAAGCAGAACATCACGCCGTTGGTAAGATTGTAAAGCGTCACTAATCGCCGGCCGCAGATTTTTTCCAACTGATAATACAACGTCAGCCGCGCCCGCGTGGCAATCGGCGCACACATCAGCATCCAGCTCAACACTGCCAGTGCATTTCCGAGAATCAAGCCTACGATGAGATCGAAAGCACTCACTCCGGCCGCTACAAAAAGCGGCCCCAGCATCAATTCCGTCCCGGCACAGTGCTCACCGGCATACATCCCGATGAAGCTCTTGAAACCCAACTGTGCCTTCTTCGGCACCGGTTCACGCTCATATTCCGTCCCCGGTTGTGTCGTTTGGTTTTGCTCTTCACTCATGCTTCTGCCCTTCATAAGTCCTGTTTTTTTTAATTCAGCCTTGCGGAGACGACAAATCCCGCAGCCCGTTTATTTCTTATGTACGCTTAGTAGTGACTTCAGCCTCGTATCTTTTAACATCATCAAGCCACCTCCCCCCAACCGGTACATCCTGCTTCGTACAGTAGTAATCCCATACAGCGCCAAATGGCAATGTCTTCAACTCTTCGAGCATTGCCAGACGAGAAGTATAATCGCCGCTTTCTTCCATTGCACGAAGTTTTTCGGTCGGTTCCAGCAGTGCGATAAGCAGCGCCTTTATCATACAACGTGTCCCGATTACCCATGCCGCTACCCGATTAATGCTGGCGTCAAAAAAGTCGAGCCCGATATGAACCTTGTCGAGTTTACCGCTGCGTATCAGTTCCTGGGCAATGGCACATAATTCATCGTTGAGAATCACAACATGGTCACTGTCCCAGCGAACCGGTCGGCTGACATGCAGAAGAAGCTCCGGCACAAACATGAGGACGGACGATATTTTTTCGGAAATCATCTCCGTCGGATGAAAATGTCCGGCGTCCAGGCAGAGGAGCTTGCCACGGGAGACGGCATAGCCCAGATAGAATTCATGTGAGCCAACAGTATAACTTTCGGCACCGATACCAAAGAGTTTGGATTCGACCGCATCGAGGTGCACCTTCGGATCAATCTTTTCGGCGAAAATTTTATCCAGTGAATCAATCAATCGCTGCCTTGGACCCCATCGGTCGATAGGGATATCTTTATATCCATCCGGTATCCAAACATTAGTGACCGTAGCACTTCCGAGCTGTTTACCCATTTCAGCGCCGATTTTCCGGCAGGCAATGCCATGTTCTATCCAAAAATTACGAATACCCTTATCAACATGGCCGAGCGTAAAACCATCGGCTGCTTTTTCATGTGAGAAATACGTCGGATTAAAATCCATCCCCAGGCCATTGGCTTTGGCCCAGTCAATCCAACTCTGGAAGTGCCTGACGGTTATTTCGTTGCGGTCGACAAACTTTCCGCCGTTATCGAGATAACAGGCATGCAGATTAAGGCGATGCTTGCCAGGAATCATAAAGAGTGCCTTTTCAATGTCACCTCGCAATTCATCTATCGTGCGGGCCTTACCCGGATAATTTCCTGTGGCCTGTATTCCACCGCCGGAAAGCTCGGCTCCGACGGTTTCAAATCCTCCCACGTCGTCACCCTGCCAGCAGTGCAGCGATATCGCTATGTCACTGAGCTTTTGAATTGCACTATTTGTATCTACACCCAATTCTAAATAACGCTGTCGTGCCGCCTCGTATGCCTGTTCAATACCTTTCATAATATTGCCCTTGCTCCAATCTGAGTTTTTTTCTTGCCCTTATTAATCCTTATATTTTTCCAGAAGCTTTTGCTCGGCCTGCTTTGTCCAGAGCCCATTATTGAGGCACTGTGCAACTTCAGGCATCCTCTGTTTCATCTCTTCCAGTGTCACCAGCCCCAGAGTCTTACAGGCCGGATACACTATAATTTTACCCGCTATCGATCGGTTTTCAACCGCGCGAATCCCATCGGTCGCACCCTCAAGCCCGCTAACAGCGGCAACGCTGAGGTTGGTATCAAGCCTGCCTGTTTCAACTTTCTCCAGCATCCCTTTCATATCATTCAATGTGGAACCACTTGTCCCGATGAAATATAATTCCTTCTCGATATACATATTGATGTCTATCTGCCCGGTGACTGTTGCGGGAATGCCGGCAAAAATATTTATCAGGCCGCCTGATGCAGCGTCTTTCACCGCAGCTGCAACCAAAGCAGGTATCGGCGCCATTAAAACCGTATAGTCGAAATCTTCAGTAATTTGTCCCTCGGTCGGATTATATGCCTGATACGTGACGGCGTTTTTCTTTGCCAGAGGTTCAGCGATTTTATTCAATCCGGCCAATCTTCCGTCGTCCACATCGCCGGCGAATACGCTGACACCTTCAACCCCCTGACAAATGTTACGGACAACATGCATCAAGCCCATTGGTCCGCCCGCACCGATGACATTAATCTTGTCACCGGGACGAATTTCGCCGGTCTTGGGGATTATATACATAGATTCGGCCGGATCTGAGCTTGTCGTCCCAATTATCCGAATGCCGCCGTAATGAACTCGCCCCACCGGTGTAATAATTTTTCTACCGAAACTTCCCCCACAGAGCACTATATTCAATAAGCCGTTCGTGCCAACCTTTGAAAATAACTCTTCAACAACTTCTGCATTGTAGCCGAAGTAAATCACATCATCAAATTCGGCATCTTCCAACTCCGAGAAGCCTACAACTTCCTTAACCGGCACACCAATTCTGTTCGAAGGCGTAGACTGACCCATGCACGTTAATTTTCGTGGTCGGCCGTACTTATCGAACAGATATTCAAGAACACCACCAGCTATTTCGCGATCTGAAACAACAAGCATTTGACCATCTTTTTTAATGTCTGTGCATTCCTTCGATGCATATGCATCTTCAACACATGCCCATGGCTCAACCAGTGCAATCGCCGAGCAGGAATGTTCCTCACCGACCGGCAGGAGCATCGAGTCACCCTGTGGCGAAGTAATGACTCTTTTATCCATCAGCACGTATTCCTGCAGCGCACCTTCGAAGTTATATCCGAATGCTGCATTACTGCGAGCAACCGTGGGAAGCCAGCGATAATCCGTCTGAACAAGGTAGCGCCGACCGGGTTCAAAATCATTAACTTCGTCGCCGATAGCTGCGATTCTAACAACAGCTTCATGCCCGGGAACCGTTGGTGCTTCACCGGGGGCATAGCTGGGAATCTCGCCAAGAACTTCAGGATTAATACCGGAAATAATCCGACTCTTGCGGGCATGGCTGGAAAATTGTTTCAACAATTTAAGGTCGGAAAAACAAAGCCCGACCGCCTCAATACGACAGAGAACTTGATGTCTACCCGGCCTGAAAACCCCTTTGGATTTGTTCAGGATAAGCTTATCCGATCCAACCAATTGCACAGCATATTGTGTCTCTGGAAGGTTTGACATATTCCATTCCTCGTATCTTGAAAAGTCGTACTTCAAGACTCGTGCCGACTTGCACGAGTCACTATATTCAGCATTTGCTCAGCAGTTGTATCTTTGCTCAATCCGGTAAGTTTATCTTCCTGCTGTGTCTCAAGCGAATTTCCTAACTTCCGGAAGAACTCGTTTCTCTGAGCAGTGTTTTCAAAATTTTTCTTCGCCCACTCACTGGTATAACCAAGGCCACATTGTTGTTGTAATACAGAATGGGCGTAAACAATGTGAGCACCTTTTAAGAATATCGGCACCAGTTTGGCCAGCTCAGGTGTATTGAAACTATCTACAAATTTCTGCCCGGGACTGTTCATCTCCGTACCGACCACGACAGGCAAATGCCGTTTTTCAGCTACTTCCACAACCGCGTAGAGGTTTTCGAGCTTTACATCTTTTGCCCCCGGTGTGTAATTGCGGTCTGGAATAATGTTCAGAGCAACAGAGCCGATACTCATTGAAACATCGAGTAATTCTTCGATAGCCTTCTCGCCGTCACTTGTCCCATCGAGCCATGTATGCACGGGCATACCACCGGCTGCGAGTATGAACTTGTTCGTATCAGCCATCAAAGGAAATGAGCCTGTGTCCGGCTGTACATAACCAACCCCGCCACGTTTCATCGTCTTTGCTCTTATAGTATTGAGAAGCTCTCTGCTCTGAGGCAATTCTGATAATTCGACTTCAACTCCAAGCTTTTCCGTCCAGAAATCAGCCAGTTGCTGTCCCTGGCCGAAGATTTCCGCGGCTTTGCGGGCATAAGCAAGAGTAATGTGACGTTCGGTTGCATTGCCGGATGGTGTTAAAACCAACACATCTTTTTCATAATCTATCTCGGCGGGTTTGAGATGTTGATTGACCCTACCCATCAAGTCCAGATTTCTCTGCTGGGCTGTTTCTCGAAGACTCTTCAGAAATTCCTGTTGCTCAGCATCCAATGTAGCCCCTGGAAATCCCATTCCCATGTGGTATGTGATGCCCGGCTCGCCGGGTGACGTCATTACTCTTGTTGCGAATTCCGGCACAAAAACCCGTGTCTCCAATCCGCCACAGGCCTTTAGACCGAGCAGCCTGGCTGCTTCAAGGAATTCCTCAAGAGCATCCAACACATCGAAATCCACAACTGCCGCAACGGCTAATCCCGCTTTGCGTGCCAGCCATGCAAATTTACTCGGAGAATAGCCGTAGCTGTTATAAGAAAAGAAAGTATGACAGTGCAGGTTAACATCCGTACCCGGATTGGGTAATTTTATTCGGCCGGCCCTGATCTGAGTCAACAGAGCCAAGAGGGCATTTTTTCGCTTGTCCGGACTAAAGCTATCCAGCTTCCGCTCAAGCTCCTCGGACGAAATGTTTTCCCCTTCTTTACTTTTTTCTCTTCTCATACTGCTCTTGCCAAAGTGACACATTCTGAGGTTGATATTCTTTCAACTCAAAGGAATTACGGACGATTTTTCTGGCCTGGTCTAAATTCTCTATCTGCCCTGCTGCTTTAGCCTGCATCAGGACATTTCCGCTGGCGGTCGCTTCGATAGGGCCGGTGATTACTTTCTTACCGGTCGCATTGGCTGTGAATTGGCAAAGTAATTCATTTTTTATCCCACCTCCAACTATATGCAGAACCTCTATTGTATTACCTGTCACATCTTCGATTGCGTCCATGACCTGCCTATATTTAAGGGCCAGACTTTCCATTATAATTCTTATAATCTGCCCCTTGTCCTTAATTGGATTTTGTCCGCATCGGGCCAGATATTTGTTAATCCTATCCGGCATATTACCCAGAGCAAGAAACACGCTATCGTCCACGTTTAAAAAACCTGCAAACGGTTCTGCCTTTTCCGCCATCGCTGTCAGCTTATCATACGAGAGCTTTGTTCCCTCTTTCTGCCACTGCCTCCTACATTCCTGCATTAGCCACAGTCCCATTATGTTCTTCAAGAGTCGGATAGTATTTTCAACTCCACCCTCGTTCGTGAACTCATATTCGAACGTCTCGTCGGTCACAATTGCGTTTGGTATCTCCACACCCATCAGACTCCAGGTCCCTGAAGACAGATACGCCCAATTACCCTCCCCAGCCGGTACACCGGCGATTGCTGAAGCAGTATCATGCGATCCGATCGCAATAACCGGAATAGGCCCACAACCAAGCTCTTTTTGAAGATCAGGACTCAGTTGCCCTACTATTGTCCCCGGTTCAACGAGCTCAGGCATAATTTTAATAGGCAAAGAGAGCCTGTCTAAAACCTCTCCGGACCATTTACCAGTTCTCATATCCATAAACTGTGAGGTACTTGCAAGAGTATATTCTGCGAATATTTTACCGCATAAGTAATAACTGACAAGATCAGCAATAAAGACAAGATTCTTTGCTCTTACAAGCGCTCCTGAATTTGCGAAACGCATCGCAAGCAGTTGGTAAACGCTGTTCAACTGCATAAACTGAATTCCGGTATTCTCATAAATTTCACGCTTACTCAACAGTTCGAAAGCTCTTTCCATCATTCCATTTGTTCGATTATCGCGGTAATGATAAGGATTTTCTACCAGTTTACCATCGGCATCGAGCAGACCGAAATCGACACCCCAACTATCAACGCCAATTCCGGAGATTCCATTGTCGGCTGTTTTTCCTGCCAAGCCGATGCCGGTTTTAATTTCAGAAAAAAGCTTGTTAAAATCCCACTTCAGAGAACCATCATCCTCGATGGGCCCGTTACCGAAACGATGAATTTCCTCCAGAACGATTCTCTCATCTGAAACGGTGCCAAGCATGACCCTTCCACTCTCAGCACCGAGATCAACAGCGATATACTTTTTCTCATCCGCCATCGCTAACTCCTTATTGCCTGCACATGATACTGAAATTAAGATTTTGTAACCCAGATTTCGCGTTATTGCAAATTGAAAATGGTTCCTCACAGAAATTTGTGATTGAATTCTAGTGAGGAATAAGGAAAAATTAAGGGATGAAATTGAGAGAAAAAGTAGAACAGGGAATCAGATGGTTGCAAGTAATGCGTTTGGCTGGAAACGCATTTTTGCCTGACCAATGAGATAAAAACTACCGGTGATACAAATCAGGTCTTCTCTGCTGACAGCACTCTTGGCAAGTTGCAGGGCCTGACCCAAGCTGGCGGCGCTCTGGCACATTTTGCCACATAATTCTGTGTACATATCAGCTAAATCCTCCGGAGAAACCGCTTTGGCCGAATTGCTACGAGTAAAAATCACCTTATCAGCTCCATATTGCAATTCCTGTAACATCCCCATGATATCCTTATCGTTGTTACAACCGAAGATTACTACCATGGAATCATAAGGAATATTCTGACCTATAGCATGAATTAGCGCCCGGATGCTTGCCGCATTATGAGCTGCATCTATCATAATTCTCGGATCATCCGAGATCATCTCCATTCGGCCAGGCAATGAGACCTTTTGAAGTCCTTCAGATGCCTTATCAATATCTATTCTATAACCGATTGATTTGAGCTTATCCAGCATAGCCAAAGCCAGACCGCAGTTAATTGCCTGATGTTTGCCGTGCAGAGGTACTCTTAAGTGTTCAAATTTGCTCGTTGGTGTTGTCAGGCAGATTCTTGTATGCGGCCCATGCTCACGTGATGTCTCGAATCTATGTGAAAAATCAATATCGCTACCGGTCACACTTAAGGGCGCCTTGAGAGCAGTAGCGTGTGATTTCAGAACATGCATTGCTGCCGGATCCTGTTGAACGGTAATAGTCGGCACACCTTGCTTTAAAACACCCGCTTTCTCCTCAGCAATGCTGCCAATAGTCTCCCCAAGCTGCTGCTGATGGTCAATACTTAAGCTGGTTATACCGATAAGTTGAGGCTTAATAACATTTGTGCTGTCCAATCTTCCTCCCAAACCTGTTTCTATCACAGCAATATCGACCGCCTTATCGACAAAATACATAAACGCTAAAGCCGTCATAATCTCGAAAAAAGTAGGAGGATCTGTCTT
>CAZMWN010000162.1:0-8182 GCA_964569935.1 uncultured Pirellulales bacterium | reverse complement strand
ATCGTGCGGAAGTGCCTAACGCCGTCGGGCCTATACGCAACAGATGTTCTGTATGCGATAAATTCGAATGAATATCCGGTTCCGTCGCATCCAGCCACCATGCATCGAATCCCTTACTGAAAAGTTTCTCTTCTATCTGCTTCCAGAACAACTTCCGGGCACCTTCGCTGTACGGATCATAGAAGGTCGAATGATAACCGTGCCCAACCCAGTCCCGTTCTTTCTTTTCAACGTTGCGCATATACAGCCAGCCTTTTTCCTTGAACTGGTTATAATTTTCCGTACCGACATAAAACTTCGGCCAGACTGAAATCATAATATGTGTGTTAAGTTTATCATGAAGTTCTTTTACCATCCCGGCAGGATCCGGGAAACGGTTGGGATCAAAATTGTGATCGCCCCACTTATCCTCGGGCCAGTAAAACCAGTCCTGAACGATATTATCCAGCGGGATCCGGCGTTGGCGGAATTCTTTTACAACCGAGAGTAACTGCTCCTGGCTCTGGTAACGTTCGCGACACTGCCAAAAGCCCATAGCCCATTTCGGCATCATCGGGGCTTTGCCGGTGACTTCACGATAACCTTCAATAACCTGGTCCGGATTTTCGCCGCTGATAAAGTAATAATCAATCTGGTCGGCCACCTCGGAATAAAGTGACATTGTTTTATCCCGCTCCTTATTCGGCCCCAAATAACGCAAACCTATATAACCGGCATTCGGAATCCATTCGATTTTAATCGGATAGCGTTTGCCGGCTTCCATCGGCAGTTGCAGTATGTGCGACCAGGGACACCAGTTCTGCCGCCACGAGTCGACAACCATCTCGCCGTTGAGCCATACTTTAGCGTAATGCGAGCTGTAGAATCGGAACGCATGAACGCCGGTTTGGTCCGACTGGATTTGACCGCTCCAGCGAACACTGCCTTTGCCGGTATCAAAGCCCTTCGGATAACCACCCTGCTCATCCAGTGACTCGTGAGCTATGACCGATTCAGTGTGTGTCGTTAACAAAGTTTGAAAATTCTGCGTACTGAAATATTCCGCAGTCAATCCGCCCTGGTTACCATCTTTATCATACAACGTTAAAGATGATAACGGCTGATAACCGCGTATATCGCCGAACTTCGTGCGGGAATTATTGTCCCACAATACGCCGTAGTTTCTGCTGGAAACAAGGAATGGAACTGAGGCTACCATATTGTGCTGCCAGAGGTCAACGTTATGGCCTTTGTAATTCATAATATTATTTTGATGCTGGCCCAGCCCGTAAAATGCTTCATCCGCCGGAGACTCGAAAACCTGCTGGATATGGTAAGTTTGCTCGCCCATCACCCAGGCAGGAGTAAAAATTTTACCGCCTTCTTTTTCCTGTAGAATTAATTGGCCTCTTTTATCATAAAAAGCTACTTCTCCCGTTTTTCTTGAAACATCAACGGTAACTTTGTTTGTGGAAATCTCGATGATATCACCCAGCTCTTTTACAGTGTACGGCACGGATTTCCAATTTCGTTTTTCAACTATCAGGCTCCCCCTGGTGGAAAATGATTCACCGGGGCCGGCCATCACATGAAAAATATTTTCAGTGCAAACAAGGACTTTCACAATGTTGGGATCTGTTGCCTTTTGTTTTTGCAGTTTGATCATCACACTGTCAGCTTGTTTTTGAAAAACACGGTTAGCACAACCACTTAGTAAAATAAATGTCAGGAACAATAAAAATCGCAATTGCCTTATATACATACTATGCTCCTTTTCGATGATATAAAAAAATTATGCTTTCAGGAACTCCCATTATGGGTGGATTGAGAAGGCAAGACAAGAAAAAAGTGAATTAGGGCACAAGAGAAGAAGTTGCTTCTTGAGATGAGCCAAATACTCCGGCTGACTATGTATAATGACTTATTATCGCCTGTGGTTAGTATAAAGAGCCGGAAGGTATTATTTCCTCGACTCCGTCTCCCGGCTCTTTAATAAAAAATCCAGTTAGAATATCTTACGATATATGTGACAATACGGACTCTTACCTGTCTTTTCGTAATATTCCTGGTGATATTCCTCGGCAGGCCAGAATTTGCCCGCAGGTGTGATTTCCGTTTTCACATTATTACCTTTTTTCTTTAGCTCTTCGACCAGCTTCACAGCCGTCTGTTTTTGCTGGTCATTCAAATAAAAAACTCCGGACCGGTACTGCGTACCTATATCCGGTCCCTGTCGATTGAGTTGTGTAAAATCATGTGTCTCAAAAAACAGCTTTGCTAATTGCTCATAGTTCGTCTTCGAAGGATCATATACAACTTCGACCGCCTCGGCGTGGCCCGTTTTGTCCGTGCAAACCTGTTTGTATGTCGGATTGTCCACATGTCCCCCGGTATATCCCACCGTTGTCGAAATAACACCCGGCACTTTTTGGAAATGATACTCCGTGCCCCAGAAACAGCCGGATGCAAATATTGCCCTTTCGGTCTGCTTTTGTTGAGCCAGCGTAAAGTCCATTGAGACAGAATTCACACAATAGCGAGTGTTCTTCGCCGTTAATCCCTCACCTAAGAACACATGCCCAAGATGTCCGCCGCATTGGTTGCATAGAATCTCAGTCCGAACACCATCCGCGTCAAGCTGCCATTTCACTGCCCCTTCTATTTGTTCATCAAAGCTGGGCCAGCCACACTCGGACTTGAACTTTGTATCCGACTCGAACAATTCAGCCCCACATCGCCTGCAGGTATATACCCCTTTTTCAAAATGGTCGTTATATTTACCACTGAAAGGACGTTCCGTTCCCTTGTTAATAATCACCCTTGTTTCCTCGGGTGTCAGCTTATTAAGCATCTTTCGCTCCTTGTAAAATCCTACTTCATCAAGGAAAATCTCTACGTTTCTCCCTTGTCGGGTCACTACGCTGCTAAGGCGTATTAATTCCGGGCTATCCTGTTGTCTCTCGACTGAAAATCCTCGGAATCTGCGAAACGGCACCTGGATTTCCTGCCATTGGTTTTTCAATTCGATTGGTGCCTGATAAAGTTTTATATCACCTTGTTCGTCCTCTATCCACAGGCCCACATTCCACTCGCCGGGTGTCCCTTTGGCTTGTAAATATATACCCTCATACGCCGAGGTATGTAAGCCCTTCCCATAATTAGCCAAACCGGTCCTGGAACCAGCGATGGTCCATTTATCCGCGGAAGAAACAGCCCTCTTTATATGCAGGCAGGATTTGCCCTGATTTTGGACAAATTCTATCTTGTCTTTTGCGCTTTCAGGTTTCTCCTGAACTACAACAAGGGACCATTTGAAGTTTCCTGGAGAATCAGCCTTTTTTGTTGCGAAATCATCGATGACTATATTGCTGATGGGATTAGTTGTTTTGGATTCCGCGCCTATTAACCATCCTCCCACCGTGCCGCCAATGATAATTAAAAAGAGCGGTATTGCCCAGATAAACCTTTTTTTTGTAAATCCTTTCCTTGTGTTCATTTCCATATTCTCCTATTTTTTTAAATTTTTCTAATCTTTTATTATTTATACTCAGAATCTGTTCGAACAGTTCACGAATAACCGGGTGAAAATTATCATAAAAGTGGGCCTACAAATCCACCGAGAAGGAAAATTCTCAGTAAAACCGTAAACTAAAAAATTGAGCCTCTTATTTTATGCAGGATTTTCCTGCGAATATCTTCCGAGACGGCTGAAGAAGACCGAAGCAAAGGTAAGAGACGAATAACGCCGTACTGGAGAGTGGTCAAAGACGGTGGGAGCCTGAATCCGAAGTTTCCAGGTGGTGCTAAAGCACAAGCAGAGATGCTAAAAAAAGAAGGGCACAAAATTACGGCGGGCAAAAGCAAAACGAAACTCAAGATCCAGGATTTCGAGAAAGCTCTTTAGTTTTTGTAAGAATCCCATCCGACATGATAATTCCAGCTTCAAATAAGGCTGGGAACCTCTTCTTTGAGTGAAAATATTACTACCGAATAATTTTTTATCCCAAAAACCATTTGGGGATTATTTTTTGCGCCCTATTACATCCCTTTTCACAGACTTGTATAATAGAAACGTGAAGCAAAACGAAGAAATAATCCTGATTCAGGCTGCAGCCGAAGGCAACGCCGAGAGTTTCAACAGTTTGTGTAAGCATTACTACTCCGCCATCGTTGCGATTTGCTACTCACGACTATCTGACCGCGGCCTGGCTGAAGATGCCGCTCAGGAAGCCTTCTTCGTTGCCTTTCGTGATCTTTCAAAACTAAAGAAGGCAAGTTTTTTCGGCAGATGGCTTACAGGAATAAGTCGTAACATAGCCCATGATATGGCAAAGGCACGAAAAAGGGATATGCATATTCCGATTGAAGATTGTGATTCTGTCTCAAAAGGACAGAACGAACGAGATTACCACGTTGAAGCGATCAAAAATATTATTGACGGACTACCAGTCAAACTGAAGGAAGTGATTTATCTGCGATATTACAATCAATTGAGTTATCAAGAGATTTCAAACATGCTTGGTATTACTAAAGAAGCCGTCAACGGAAGATTAAGAAGAGCAAAAAAAAGCATTGCGAAAATATTACACCACCAGGATTTTATAGAGGTGGATTTATGAAAAACAAGAAAGATGAAAAATGGCTTGATGAGATTATTTCGAAAGCGGCTGATTTTGGAAAGGTTGAATTCGATGCGCAAAAATGGAACGAAAAATATTTAGCGAACGAATCGTATGAAGCTTCACGTTCAAATGTAAAAATTAAATCACATAAAAATATCTGGAGATTTATCATGGAAAACAAGGTTACAAAATATTCAGCTGCAGCCGTTATCGTACTGGCAATAATCCTGGTTCTGCTTAGTCCCTTTGGGACACCGGGAAACGGCGGTATCGTCCTCGCGGATGTCCAGCAAAAAGTCGCCGGTATTGAGACAATGATAATACGAGGCACAAAAACCTACACGCTTCCAGACAAGGACGGCGAGGTATTTGAATTCAATGGAATCAAAGGTCATTTCGACCTCGTGAAATATTTTTCACAGCAATACGGCTTGGTTGAGGAAGGATATGTCGGGGATGAACTGATTTATCGTATCACTATGAATCGGCCGAAGCGACAAACACTTCTTATTTTGCCACGCTGGAAGAAATATGGAACATTTACCTCTACGGACAAACAAATGCAACTGTTGGAGAACATGTCTCCTAAAGGCATCATCAATCTTCTTTTAGGGAGCGACTACAAGGAACTGGGACGAGACAGCATCGATGGCATCGAAGTTGAGGTTTTTGAAGTTCAAGACCCGGCTGCTTTCAAGGATCTCTTGCCTAAGGCCATTTTTGATATTCAGAGCTTAAAAGGTAAAGTCTGGATCGGGATTGATGAGCAACTGCCGATCTGGGTTGAAGGTGACCTGGTCATCGGTAAGAGCATTATGACAATGTTCAACAACCTGAACCTCCATGAGTTTAACGTTCTGGAGAAATGTGACATTGAGCTTGATGAAGATATATTTAATATCAATATACCAGAAGGTTATACAGAGCTAACGCTGGCCGACATTCTTTCAATAATCCCGGCAAATGTTAAGGCCGGAGCTGCCGGTGCAGGTTTAGGTTCTATAATTATTCCCGCCGGACTTATTTCATGGCGAAGGCGAAGAAGAAAAAGGAAGTAAGGTAACAAAAGGTTGTAAATTAATAACATGGCCCTGTTCGTAAACAGGGCTTTTTTTATGGATTTTGCGCCGATTTTTCTTTCTAATCGAGACATATATATAGAAATACAGAGCGGCTCTGAGAGATGATATTTGACAAATGACAGAACCCGAGGATCAGATACTTGTTCAACGAGCGTTACAGGCGGATTCGGAGAGTTTTAACGAATTGTGTAAGCGTTACTACCAACCGCTGGTCGCCATAGCAGACTCCATTCTGATAGACGCACATTTAGCTGAAGACGCAGCGCAAGATGCACTTGCCCAGGGATGTAGGCAGCTTCCCAAATTAAAAAAGCCTGAAATGTTCGGTCCCTGGATCGGAGCGATCTGCAGGAACGTGGCCAAGGATATGCTTCTAAAGCTGCTAAGAGAACGGAAGGTTGTTAATGCTCATCGGACAGAAGAGAAAGATTGTATTAATGATAATGATGAGGCAATTTTGGCTAAAGCTTTGCAGCAGCTTCCTCAAAATTTAAGAGAAGCAGTCTTCCTGAGATACTATAACGAACAGAGTTACGAGCAAATGGCAAAAATTCTCGGAGTGACAGAACAGGCGATAGACGGCAGACTCCGAAGAGCCAAGAAGAAAATTGCCGCCTACCTGAAAAGAAACGGATTCAGGAGGTAACGAATCCTATGAAAAATAAAGATGATAAAAAATGGTTGGAATCTTTGATGTCACGATATGTACATCATGAACCGAAGAAATTCGATTTCCAGCAATGGATTCAGAAACATCCTGAAGAAGCAAAGTTATTACATAACGGCTTTAAGGATTCTAACCAAGAAACGAAAACATCCATTACATATATCTGGAGATTTATCATGGAAAATAAAGTTACAAGATATTCAGCGGCGGCAGTTGTCGCAATGGCATTGACATTGGTTCTATTCAGTCCCTTCGGAACGCCGAAAAATGGCGGCATCGTCTGGGCGAAGGTCGTTGAGAACATGGACAAGGTGCAGATGTTCGCGCACAAAGAGCATCGATTCTATTATGAACTGGGTAAAGATGAACCATTTCTGAAAACAAACGTGATAAAATACATTTGTCCTAAGTATGGAATCATCGATGAGCAATATACGACCGAAGGTAAACTTATGCATCGGATCTACATTTTGGGAGAGCCGCGGAAGGTAGTGGCCCTTTTGCCGGAATCAAAGAAGTACTTCAAAATGCCCTTGAGCGACGGTTTGGCCCAACTGATAGATCGTCTGACGCCTCGCGGACTTGTGGAGTACTTCATGGCGATAGAGCATAAGGAGCTTGGCAGAAGCCGGATCGACGGACACGAGGTGGAAGGATTCGAGACAACAGACACGACGGCTTGGCCTTTCCACGACACGTTTGGTTTTCTGTTCCCTGTCAAGCAAATCACGTGGCGGTTCTGGATTGACGTTGAAAGTTCGCTACTTGTGCGGGCGGAATATGAGATCATTACAGACAGAGGTCCATTCACGAGACTGAAGAAACTCAAGATAGTGTGCAAGGTCTATGACCTGGAGTATCACCAAGAGGTTCGTGAAGAGCTGTTTGAGCCAAATATTCCAGATGATTACACCGAATTCAAACTCACCGACCTCATTCCTGCGGAAGCAAAAGCCGGCCTTATTGGATTAGGC
The DNA here is from genome assembly GCA_964569935.1 of uncultured Pirellulales bacterium. GTDB lineage: Bacteria > Planctomycetota > Phycisphaerae > Sedimentisphaerales > Anaerobacaceae > JAFGPS01. Next base: position 858 of record CAZMWN010000162.1, on the reverse strand, counting down.
ATTGTCCCGGTGAGCTTTATCTTTTGGAAAAGGCGAAGAAGGAAAACAACGCATCATTAATATTAATAGATATCTTTTACTATAAGATATAGCTATTTCATATCAACAAAATCCTGTTCAAGCTTGATTTCTGCAACAATTCAGGTAGAGTAATTATTCAAAGCATCCAATACCTATCTGAAAGGGCACCCAAATGGCTAAGAAACAGGACCTAATCGGATATTGCGGCCTTTATTGCGGAGACTGTTTCGGCTATACACAGGCAGTACCCAATCTCGCAAGAGACCTGAGAAAGGAATTAAGGCGCTACAGATTCGATAAAATGGCCGACATGTTGGCACAAGTGCCATTCTTCAAAGAATTCAAGGACTACGAAAAGTGTTATAACCTTCTGGGCACAATGGTGAAGATGCGCTGTAACAAAACCTGCAGAGGTAACGGTGGTCCGCCGGAGTGCAAAATAAGAAATTGCGCAAGAAAGAAAAAGCTCAATGGCTGCTGGCAGTGCGACGATTTTCCTACCTGTGAAAAGCTCAAAATTCTTGAACCCCACCACGGTCCGGCTCATTTGAAAAACCTGCGAAAACTCAAAAAGCAAGGCCCTGCCGCCTTTATTAAGGGCAAAAGATACTGGTATGCAGCTAAATAACAGTTTTTTGATTGTGGCAGGAAGTAATGCGGCATTTTTAAGGAATTATTAAAATTTCTCCTTTTTCCCAGAAATTCTGTAACGAATTTCCTTTCTTATCGTCTATTGGTGTGCGAGCTTAATAAATATGGCTGAAGAAGATACATGGTGTAAGCTGGTACAACAGGCGCAGCGTGGGCAAGAAGATTGTATGAGTCAACTGGTTCACG
>CAZMWN010000161.1:0-8259 GCA_964569935.1 uncultured Pirellulales bacterium | reverse complement strand
TAGAACCAGGAGAGGTTTCTTGATTATTGAGTTCTCGAGCCAATCAACCTGGCATATCCACCCTTACAAATTGTGACTTTTTTAACAATTCTTTTTATGCTCCTGTCATAATTTGCTTGACTTGACAATCCCAACTTGATAAGATGGTTTTGAGGGACAGGGATATTCCGAAAGAGGGCAGAAAATGAATCCTTGGCTTGAAACTGCAGGTGTTATCCTGATAACTGTGCTGGGCATTATGCTTGGCAGAGTTTTTTCAGGCCTTCGAAAACCCTATTGGATTTCGGGCTATTTTCTTTCCTTCATACTAATTGCCATGCTGCTCATGGCCCGATTAAAAAATGAGCTATATTTCGTCCAGCCCTTTTCCTGGATAGCAGCCGGCCGAATAAGATTTGTCATTTTATCTCTGGCTGTTTCTATGGGCCTGACTGTTCCACTGTCACGTCTACCTCACAAGTGGGAAAAGTTTATTGTTTGCATCCTGATGGTTGGACTTATCACATGGTCCTCAATTCTGCCTTTTCTTGTCCCGGCTTTAATAAAAGATCGCCTCTCGAATCTGACAACAAGATTTGATAAGAACGGCATTTGCCGTCAAACCACAAAATATACCTGCGGCCCGGCAGCTGCAGTTACAGCTCTTGGAAGATTGGGTTTAACCGCCGACGAGGGTGAAATAGCCATCCTCTCCCACACAAGTCCGATAGCCGGTACTCTGCCGACTCTGCTTTGCACGGCTTTACAAAATCGCTATGGCGCCGAAGGGCTTAAATGTAAATACCGTCAATTTGACTCCATCGAGCAACTCAGAAAAGCAGGCGTGACCTTGGCGATCGTAAGAGATGCCTTTCTTATCGACCACTGTCTTGTAGTACTTGAAGTTCTTGACCAAGCGATTGCCGTTGCCGATCCTGTTACAGGCGTTCAGTTAATGCCATACGAGAAGTTCGAGAAAATATGGCGATTCTCCGGCATTGTTATGGAACGAGATTCTCTTCAGAACATCTAAACAACATATCCCAAATCGCAGATTGTTTAAAGACTGTATTTTATTCCATACGTTTTCTGTACAGCCGAGTCTGAAGTGCGTTTTTCCAGGCGGTCCAGTTTGAATCGCTTTGTTCTTCATCAATCGCTGATTCCACAAGGTTGAGCTTGGCATCCAGGTCGTCAATATAATAGACCATAAAGGCTTCAGGCATGGCCGGCAGCTTCGGCGAGCCAAATTCATATTCACCGTGATGTGAGAGGATAATATGCCCAAGGGAGTCCACAACCTCCTGCTCAATTTGTGTCCCTTTGGCCCTTAAAGCATCGACTTTTTGACTTACCATAAGAATGCTTTTAACAATATGGCCGATGAGCTGGCCCGAGTCGGTATAAGAAAAGGCCATATCGTATGAGAGTTCCTCGGTCTTACCGATATCGTGAAGAAATATTCCCGCCAAAACCAGGTCCGCCTGAATGTTCGGATACAACGGTAAAATTGCAACAGCTACCCTTAGCATATTGTGGACGTGCTCCAGCAGCCCCCCGATATAGTCGTGGTGCAGTTTCATCCCGCCCGGGGCATTACAGAATTTTTCCATCAGCTCTTCATCCGCCAGAAATGCTTTCACAATCGCCTGAAGCTGTGGATTCTGTATCCTGCCGACTATTTCCTTTAGCTGCTCAAACATCTGCCCCGTGTCTTTTTTCGTCTTTGCAAGAAAATCGTCAATGCAGACTTTGCCGACATCTACAACGCTGATGTTATTGATAATAATCTGCAGATTGTTCTGATAAAGCTCGCTTCGTCCCTGGATATGAACAAAGCCCGGCTTAGGCAGAGCCTTGTAAATCGTTTCAGTCGCCTGCCACATCCGACCGTTTAATTGGCCGCTGCGGTCCGAGATATACATTGCTATATATAAATCACCTCGCGTCGTGCTCCTGAGAATCGGGTCTCTAATCATATAAATATCGTTGATTGTCTCGCCAGGCTCAATCTTATTTATGAATTTATGCGCCATTGTCCGCTCCACATTTTGTTTTTTCATATTAGATATTGTTCTGCCAATCTTATACACTCAGGGTCTTTTATGCAAGTTCCGTTTGCAATTCTAAGGCTAATAATTAAATTCAACAGCACCGCGGGGTGACTTTTCAGAACAAATATGCTTTAGGACATCAAAAAACCTGCTAATTTTGACGGTTTTTTTCTGTTTCCTTGAGGTGTTTGTCGAAGAACATGAATACCATCTGATCAACTTCGGGATCATGGAAACCATGTCCACCGCCCTTGACAGTATGAAATTTCACATCGACGCCTGCTTTTTTCAAAGCTTCGTTGAGAAGGACACTCTGGTTATGAGGAACCGTCATATCTTTATCCCCGTGACAAATGAGAAACGGCGGATCATTCTTACTGATGTATGTAATGGGATTGGCTTTTTTGCAGGCTTCATGGTTATCCTGAACCGGCCCACCGAGCAATTTTGATTCGGGCGAATCCGGGGCGTCATGGTCCATTTCGCTTTCGAAGTCACTCATCTTCGTAAAGTCTGTCGGGCCGAAGTAATCGCACACAGCCTGGACCTTGCTGGAAACAGACAGGTTCGGCCCTTTGTCAAAGTCGTTCACATCTCCGGTCGTGCCAAGAAGAGCAACTAAATGACCGCCGGCAGACGCACCCATAACGCCGATGCGATTCGGATCAATGTTATACTGGTTTGCGTTAGCACGCAGGAAGCGGATAGCGGCTTTACAGTCCTCAAGCTGTGCAGGGAAGATGGCATGTTGGCTCAGTCGGTAATTGATACTAGCCACGATGAAACCGTATTCCAGGAAATTAACGATAGGGCAGTTTTCCTTACTGCCGGCCATCCAGGCACCGCCATGGACCCAAACAACCAACGGCAGAGTATCCGAGCCTTCGCTTTGAGGAGAAAGATACAAATCGAGTTTTTGCCGTTCATGGCCACCAGGAACATATTCTAAGTCGCGCAGGATGCGGGTGACCTCCGGCACGCGAGACGTTCTTGCTTCAGGTTCGTCGGCTTCGTTTGCTCGGGCCGAAACCGAAAAAACCAAAGTAAAAACAATCGTCAATAAAAATACCGAAACTTTCATTCTCCGGTTTTTAGACATTGTAATCCCCTTATTTATGTTATTCATAATTTTCAGGTTGTTATAAAAGTATATTAGCTAACAAGCTTTTACACAAGCTTCATCCAAAATCCGGATATAAGTAAAAAGGGCCTATATCGAACAAATCGATATAGGCCCAAAATGATCCAATCCAATGATATCAGCGCAGCTACCGCTGACTGTTAATCGCTCTTAGGGTAGATACAATCTAAGGTCGTCAATAAATACAATACCTTCACCACCGGTTGCGCCTTTCCTCTCGAAGCCAATAGTAAACATCGTGACATCGCTCAGGTCGATGCCCAAAGAAGCCAGGTCGATAGAAAACTCCTGCCATTCTGCCAGAGTCAGGTCACCATTGTAGTTTGCCCTGGCGTCATTAATCTCAACATACATTTGCTCAGTGCCAGCATTATTCGGATCGCCATAAATCCATAGCGATAATCTCTCAGGCCCATCTGAGGCCCAATCTCGGCCTATAGCCAAGTCGTCGGTGTTCACTGAAACTTCTGAGATTCTTGCCGTCGTATTATCGTATAATATTGGTGCTGACTGGCTTCCGCCGTGAACAATCTCGGTTTCAACAAAGTGTTCATCATCTGAAAAATTGGGATTCGGATAACCCATTGTCGAGCCGTTTGCCGCAGGATTATCAAATCCATCGGTCCAGGTTAAATATATCCTGTTACTGCCCTCTTCTCCCGGAGAAATATCATTGTAGGCTTCAAAGTCATCTACAACAAGGAAATTGCCCACTGTAAAGCTCCACACTTTACCTAACCACGGACCATCGGGATTCGCTTCATTGACCTCATCGATTCGCCAGTAATAGGTTGTATTAAGCTCCAATGTTCCCGGATCATAGCTTTCAGAACCAATATCATAGGTAATTTTGTACTCAGGTGAAGTTTGAGTGGCATTCTTAACGGCTTCTTCATCGGTACCAAAATACACATCGTGTTTTGCAGCATATTCTCCTGGAACCCAGTTAAGGATAGAGTCCCTATATACATCTATTGCACCATTACGTGGACTCGGACCGGAGGCCGCTACCAGAGTAACCTGATCGAAAGGTATCAAACTGGTCCCGGGAATAATCTCTCTGGTACCATCGCTGTCAGGCCCACTCCATGCTACTGATAGATTATCATAGCCCCAATCTTTCTTATGCAAAACCATAATGTAATACAAGCTTCCATCGCCTTGCAGGAACATTGGATCGGATTGCTGAACCTCCGGATATTTGTCCCATTCACGCGGCTGAGTCCAACCTTCTCTTCCTTCTTCACCATCCACGAATGCAATTATTGAAGCGGTAGAAGGATGGTCACCAAACCACAGTTGGCTGTTTTCGCCACTGGCAATCCAGAACGTATATTCACCTGCATTCCGCACATAGAGCCAGCCATATACACGGGAACCATATTGACTAATTGCCATGTGAGGAGCCTCAAAAGAGGTCAGATATCCCGTGGAACTCGGATTATCCGGATAATTCGGATCATTTAACAGATCATCGATAGTATTTCCCGATGTCCCCTCATACAACTGACGCGTAATCGAGCCGAGCCCTTTGAACGGTACGGTCGTAAAACTCCAGACCTCACCCTTATGTATCGTCAATGGGGACGTTGATTCAACTTCATCAATCCGCCAGTAGTAAGTCGTGGAAGTCTCAAGCAGGTCAAGGCCTACTTCCGCAGGTGCCCAGTTCGAGTCAGCAGAATCCGTAATGTACGTTTGAAATGGCGCCGGACCAGACATCGCTACAGGCGCATTGTTCACATCATCGAAACTATCTCCTAAGAATACGACATGTCCCTGGACGGCACCGGTACCCGCCTGCCAGCTCAACACAGGTTCTACAGAAACGTATTCCGCACCCGTATCAGGATCAGGTTTATATGCATTTACAGGTACGACAACGAATTTCCAGATATTACCTCGATAAACATCTGCTCCAATAACCGTATCGATACGCCAGTAATACGTTTCGCCCTGGATAAGCTCACTGACGAAATAGCTCTCCGTATTGCTTGTGCCCTTATCTGCTGCCGGAGCGCCTTCGTTCACATCCGCCCAATTATTACTAAAATATATTTGATAGCTGTCCACTGTGGGTGCATTCGGTCCCGGAATCCATGTAAGATTAACACTTGTATCTCCGTATGAGCTCTCATGTTCCGGGTAGGGATTCTGAGCTCTAATAAGAGGACTTGTAAGAAACAGCTCGATATAATCAATCCCGCACCATATATTATCATTAGGCCACAAGCCTTCAACATATTCATGTTTGAACTGGACACCGATCTTGCAATCATTCATTTCAGGACCAACCGCGTTACTGTCAACAGTAAAAGTCCCATATGCGTCCTGTTCTGACAAATCTATAGTTGTTGTGGTGAATACTATCCGCTCTCCTTCATCGTCATAATACAATTGTGCCAGCAGATTGCTGCCCTGCCAGGTGGACCTTGCATCGTATATCATCTGAAACTGATCTCCGGCCATCATGAGAAAATCAGTAAGGTTATAAATCACGGCATTCTTGCCCATAAAACCTGTATAAGTTCCTGTTGTGGGTGTCCAGCCAAGTTCCCGACCTGCCGAGGTGGTCGGATCTACTCTGGCCCAACCTGTCACTATACCAGGTGTACCAACATCTATGTCGTGTTTTTGGTTATCATCGGGTATCTCAAAGCTGTAGTTTTCAACCTCAATAGGAACCGCTGCACCAGCCGGAATGCCTGTAGCCATAATCAAAAATAAAATAACATACAAGAAACAAATCAATCTTCTACACATAATATATCTCCTTCAAATGACCGGATTATTGGATGACTATGCTTTGACTACACTCCAAAGCACTGTTGTCTTAAAAACTACCTAAAGATAATTACACCTCCAGGAGAACTTCGAGCCTGTCCGGCACTACTCTTCGGAATTGAACACCACCTTCCTGATTCAAAAGCCCATGATGAACTAGCCCACAGGATAATACCTGTCAAAAAAACAACCTAATACTGTTATTATACCACAAGAATTACGAATATTAAGCATTTTATAGGTAATATCGGCCTTAAACGGTCGTCCTTTTTCCGCAAAGAAAACTTCATTTTAAGCAAAAAAAACGTCATTTTGTGCATTATCCTCGCTAAAAAAACAGGGATATAGCCGGAATAAATTATTTCAAAAATCCCCAAAGTCACATTCCCGGTTGAAACATCCAGAGCTTACGGCCGGGGACTGCACAACAAGAACAAAAGAGTGAATCTTCAATTCAGAGATTAGTTGATTAGCGAGTTGGTCATTGAAGAAGATGGGACACAGAATACAGAAAAAAGAAAAGATAATCAATCGTGTAGTGCATCACATAATCCACATCTGAGCACAAGATATAAACGACGCATCAAAAATTTTTCAAAAAATTATGTGTCCTGTTCTTATGCACTTATCTTCATTTTTGGCCTGAAAAATTGGAACTCTTTAAAAAAATATTCTGAAAAAATCTGTTAAAAATCCAATTTTGAAAAAAACCACTACCAATTTTTAAATGAAGCTAAATTTTTGAGCAAAAAAATGCCCGGAATTCCAGAGTATATCTTTCTATAGACTAAAGAAAATAGCTTCTATAGACCGAAAATACATGATGGAATAAAAAATAGAAAAGGGAAGAAAATGACTCGACGGATAATTGAATTTGTAGGTTGGGTAACCGTTATTGTTGGATTGTTTTTTGCCGCTGCTGCTATATAGAAGGTCGGACACCTTTTTTCAACATCCTTTTGAACCACACAACAAAATCAATCCTACTGCCTCGGCAGTTAACTATTCTTACGCAGCCATTGGTCTATAGCAGCCGCCGCTTCTCGTCCACCATTAATTGCATGAACAATCAGTGAAGGACCACAAACCGTATCGCCGGCGGCAAAAACCTGCGGATTGCTGGTCTGGTAATTATCAACTTCTATATTACCCCGGTCATCAAGTTTCAACTCCATATCCTTGACCAGGCCTTCATGGACAACATGAACAAATCCCGTTGCCAGAATCACCAGGTCCACATCGAGAAAGAAATCTGTGCCGGGCATCTCTTTAATCTTCCAGTCGCCCTTCTTTTTAATCCATTCGATTTCGCAACCGTGTAATTTATCAGCGGTGATTCCCGCTCCGCCGGTAAATTCCTTCGTGCTGATAGACCACCGCCTTTCACAGCCCTCTTCATGAGATGAAGTTGTTCGCATAATCCGCGGCCACATTGGCCAGGGTGTATCTACAGGGCGAGTCTCAGGCGGTTTCGGTAAAATTTCCAATTGATATATTTTTTTAGCCCCCTGCCGACGTGCGGTTCCCACACAATCGCTGCCTGTATCTCCGCCGCCGATGACAACGACGACCTTATCTTTAGCTGAAATAAATCCCTGCTCATCAAACGGCTCAGAGGCATTAATTTTATTCTGGGTGGTTAAGTATTCCATCGCGAACAGAATATTTTCATATCCTCTTCCCGGTATATTTAAGTCACGAGGCTGACCCGCCCCCATCGTCAGGCAAATACAATCAAACATTTTCCGCAGATAGCGAGCGGAAAGATCCTCCCCGACATTCACTCCCGTCTGAAACTGAACTCCTTCAGCACTGAGCTGTTCCAATCTTCGGTCGATAATGCGTTTTTCCATCTTGAAATCCGGAACACCGTAACGCAACAATCCACCGATCCTCTCATCCTTCTCAAAAATAACCACCTCATGTCCCGCTCTTGCCAATTGCTGTGCAGCAGCCAGCCCTGCAGGACCGGAGCCGACAACAGCAACACGCTTGCCTGTTTTTTGCGCAGGCGGCAGTGGCTTAACCCAGCCTTGCTCAAAACCTTTGTCAACAATCTGGTACTCTATATGTCGAATAAGGACGGTATCGTCACTGATTCCAAGTGTACACGCCGTCACGCATGGAGCCGGACAGAGACGGCCGGTAATCTCAGGAAAATTATTGGTCCAATGAAGCATCTGGCAAGCTTGCTCCCAACGATCCTTGTACACCAGCTCATTTAAGTCGGGAATGGAATTTTTCAACAGACAACCTATACCATGACAGAAAGGTATGCCGCAATCCATACATCTTTTTGCC
>CAZMWN010000160.1:0-8269 GCA_964569935.1 uncultured Pirellulales bacterium | reverse complement strand
CTGTACAGAAGGAGGCCGAATAATGTTTCTTTCTGATGCGTCCGTAAAACGACCTGTGGCGATGAGCTGTTTGATAATCGGATTGGCCCTTCTGGGTCTCAATGCCTGGCGTAAGCTGGGCCTGGAGTTAATGCCCAGAATAGATGCGCCCTATATAACGGTGACTACAATCTATCCCGGTGCCAGTCCCGAGCAGATCGAGACCGATGTTGCCAAGCGGATCGAGGACATAATTGTAACTATTGACGGGCTCAAACACGTCAGTTCCGCGTGCATGGAGAATGTTTGTCAGACTCTGCTTGAATTCGAGCTGGATATCGACGTGGATATCGCCGCTACCGATGTGCGTGAGAAACTCGATTTGATTAAAGCTGATTTTCCCGAGGATGTGGAAGATCCGAAGATTCTCAAATTCGATGTTAACGCCAAGCCGATTATCAATCTTGCCCTGACCGGCGATGTATCAATAGATGAGCTTTATGATTTTGCCGACAACACATTGCGAGATAGGATAACGGTCATATCGGGAGTGGCCGACGTAGAATTGATAGGCGGTGCCAGGCGTGAGGTGCGTATTCGTCTGGATAGAGAAAAGCTGGCGTCCAAGAGTTTATCCAGTATGGAAGTTGTTCAGGCGGTTCAGCAGGGTCTGCGTACCATTCCATCGGGTCGAGTCAAGGACGCTGGACGTGAATTTACGGTCAAGTTCGACGCCGAGTACGAGACTGTGACCGACATAGGCAAGCTGGAAGTGGCTAATGAAGACGGCCGGCGATGTACCATCAACGATGTGGGACGGGTGGAAATGTTAACCGAAGAGCTGCGCCAGAAGGCTTCTATTGATGGCAGAGACTGCATTTATATTAAGGTTGTTAAGAAGGCTGAAGCTAACGCCGTTCGTGTGGTCGATAGAGTACGGGCGGCAATGGATAAGCTTGATAGCGAGCTGCCCGGAGGAGTGGAGCTGGTATGGGTCAATGACGACGGGCGTTTTATCGAAGCGACAGTTCAAAGCGCCTGGATCAATGTTGGTCAGGGAATTGGATTGACGGCTTTGATTCTGTTCTTGTTCCTTTATAACATTCGTTCGACCCTGGTAGTAGCGATTACAATGCCGTTAGTCGTAATCATCGGGCTGTTTTTCATGCAGCTGGCGGGCTATACACTAAACACCTCAACTTTGATTGCCATCGGGATGTCTGTGGGTATCCTGGTTATGAACTCGATTGTAGTACTTGAAGCAATTATCAAGCGGCTCGGTCAAACCGGTGACCCGAGAGAGTCAGCACGGCTGGGAGCGAAGGAAGTGACTATTGCGGTATTGGCCAGTGCCGGAACAAATATCGTTGTGCTGTTTCCTATTGCCATGATGGGCAGTATCATCGGTTTGTTTATGAGACCGCTGGCTATGACGATGTTAATTATGACTGCGGTGTCGCTGTTTATCTCATTTACCTTGACGCCTATCCTGTGCTCGTTAATACTCAAACCGACCCGGGCCGACCAAAAGGGGATTCTGCACCGTGTGGAGACCGGGTTCAATAATTTCCTGGCATGGATTATTAACGGATACCGACGGATTCTTTCATTAAATGAGAGACATCGCTCGGCGGCACTCGGGATATTGGCGGTGATTATTCTGTTGCTGTTGCATGCTATGACACTGGCAGGTAAAGTCGGATTTACTTTTGTCAGAGAACCGGACAAAGCCGAGTTGTTTGTCAAGCTGGAGTATCCAACCTGGTATGAACTTGAGAGGACGACCAAACGTGTTAAAACCTTGCAAAAAAGGCTCAGAGATGTGCCTGAGCTCGAACATATGTTAAGTTCGGTCGGGAAAGTAGAGGGTGTAATCGGTCAATCGACACAAGGTGTCTATCTTGCCCAGGTGCTGCTTACTTTTTCCGACCGCGACGAGAGGACTTTATCGATAAATGATTTGCAGAGGGAAGTGCGGTCGCGGCTTGCTGATTATCCGGAATGTATTGTAACTGTAAATCAGCCGACTCTTGTCGGCGGGCAATCTCAGGATATCGAGCTGGAAATTGCCGGTCAGGAACTGGCGGTTCTCGATAAGCTGGCCGTTCGCACACAGAATCTTGCGGAGGAGCTTGAAGGATTAAGTGATATTGATACGACGGTGCGGGCCGGCAAGCCTGAGCTGGCTGTTATACCGAATCGTGCGATATTGTCCGACCTGAATATACCTGCTGTAGGGCTTGGTATGACTTTACGAGCCAATCTCGAAGGACTGGACGCGGGGACCTTCAAGAAGGGTGACCGCAATTATGATATCGTGGTCGAGCTGTCGGACGAAGAAGGCATGAAACAGGTGGAACGTTTCATGTTTCCGGCCGCTCCCGGCAGGCCGATGCTCCTGAGCAATCTTGCACAGGTGGAACAGCGCATTGCCCCTATACAGATCACGCGTGAAGACAAGCAAAGAGTGTCGAAGGTCTTTGCCAATCTCGGGGCCGATATGCCGTTGGGTACGGCAGTGACACTTCTTGGAGAAAAAATTGAATCAGAAGGACAGTTTCCTCCGGGCAACGATTATGAGTTTACCGGCATGTACGAGATTATGAGCGAGGCTAATGCCGAGTTTGGCGAGGCCGGTATTATCGCCGTTGTCCTTGTTATTCTTACTCTGTCGGCGATATTGGAATCGTTCAAGCAGCCCTGGCTGATTTTGGTGACATTGCCGTTGGGTTTGATTGGTGTTATGTGGGCACTTGCCTTAGCCGGCGAGAGCATTTCGATGTTCGTGCTGATGGGTGCCGTGATGATGATTGGTATTGTGGTCAATAATGCCATCTTGATTATGGATCAGTTTAATGTACATGTCCGAGAGGGAATTCCCATCCATAAGGCCATGATTACAGCCGCTTGTGAGAGGTTTCGTCCAATTGCCATGATTACACTGGCGGCGGTTCTGGGAATGCTGCCTTTGGCCCTGGGCAGAGGAATCGGTGCTGAATTGCGTAATGGTGTCGGTATCGCCTCGGTGGGCGGTATCCTGGTTTCGGGCATTCTTACACTTATTCTTATGCCGATTCTTTACGATCTGTTCACCCGTAGGAAATCAGGGCATTGAAATAACGGCGACAGATTACATCCAGGGGAGTTTTTTTGTTTAATTCTCATGCCACTTTGTCACTACAAGGCTTGTGGGTACACTACTAAAACTTGCGTCTCTCAGTGAAGCGTCGTACATAAATTTGCCGGAGTTTTTCATATCAAAACTCTTGCATACTGTTGAGCCGTATATATCAACGGAATTATGCACCACTATGTCAGCATTAGGGGCGTAAATAATTCCGTAGAAATCGCTGCTGTTTTTAAAATCCATCTCTCCACATCCTTCGAGACCGTATATTTGAAGGTTCTTTGGAATTTGAGTCTCGTTGTTAATTTTACTGGAGTTTTTGCCTTCTAAATCGCCGCCTAAATATAAGGTCAGGGAGGAATCCTCTTCTATTTCCAGCTCAGCGGAGTTACCGAGGGTTAAATCACCTGTAATATAAAGCTTAACGTTACCGACGACTGTAATATTTTTACTATTCTTGAGGTCGATCTCACTATATTTTCCAGAATGGTATATTACAGTATTTCCTGTAATAGTCCCCCCTGAAGGAAGTGATTCGAGCCAACTTGGTACTATCGGCAGCTCTAATTCACGTTCCTGAGGCAAAGATGAAGTTTCGCCTTCGATTGTTGCACTGTGTTTCAATTCGATGACCGTATCGGGATCGCCGCCCGCACCGACAACAACATCGCCCTTTATAATGGCCGTGTTTTTTAGCGAAACAAAGCCATCTTGGGTACTGTTTGTGGCAACTTTAAAGTTTGCATCTCCTGAACCATAGTTGTACCAGTCCACTATACCCGAGTTATGCAGGGTTATGGAACCATCCGAGAAGATTGCAGCGTCAAAAGGACTTTGTTGTTTCAAGAGGCAGCTAACAGTTCTTTGTGCCTGGCTTGAATTTCCGATGGCCTGAATAATGTACCCACTCGGACTCCACGTAACAGTATAATCATAAGTTGCATCGCAATTGGGTAGGTATATACTTGTTTCACATGGCAACTCGTAACCGAACCAGGCTTTGCCTTGTAGTTTTAGGTTCATTTCATACAGGGCCTTTGTCAATCCGGCGTCGGCAGCACATCGGGCTGAGATACCAGAAGCGTTTCGTGTAGAGTAGATGCGGGAATTTAGCCCCAGACTTAGAACGGAAGTTCCTACTGTAAGTAATAGAACAATGGCAACCAAAGCCAGCGGCAGGGCGGAGCCGCGATTTTTTAACTGTACCGTCTTATTTGTATTCATTTCACACTCCCCCATACGAGGCAAATATTTTATTAATTATGTGTCACCGCCGATGAAACAACTGTATTTTTATACGTCCCGTTGTCAAGTTTAAGTATCATTTGGGCGGACCGTCCGGCTCTTTTGAATTTACAGCCGGATACATTCTCGCAGATAGTATCAACATCATAAGTCACTTTAGGATCCAGTGTGCCATACGCAATATTCAACTGACCATCAGCCTCATAGAAGCGTGCATAGCGGTCGGGGGCGGTTGAAGAGTCACTTGCATAGTAGTAAACTTCTATCCAACTGCCTGTGTCGCCGAGTGATATACTTTCCCCGCTTGCTTTTCGAATTATAGAATCAAATTTTTTCCTTGCTACGTAACCGTCAGTTACGACGTTAGAGTTTACACGGTTGTACATCAGGTTCCAGCCGCGTTGACTGTCAACAATGACTACGCCGATAGCAGAACCGACAATAATCATGACTGACATGGTTATTATCAGCTCGACAATGGTGAATCCTCCTGCAGTTGTAAGTCTTTTTTGTATCATCTTGGTCCTTATGGATTGCTATCATATTAAGGCGTAGATTGTGAGCGTAAACGTTTTGTCCGTGTTTTCAAAGCCACTCTGGCCCCGCTGTGCCCAGGCCACAATGACATTCAGGGCCCTCAATCCGGGTTGAATATCTTTCCACGACAATGTTGCGAAGTAGTCAGTACCGTTGGCGCCGTCGTCTTGTTCGTTCAGGACAATTCTATAGCTTCCTAAGAAGGTAAAATCGTCAGGCTTGTCGGGCCCTTCGCTTTGGACCACTGTCATATCTGAACCTAAATAGGCTACGGGATTATAGCTTTGGGAGCCTTGAATACCACGCCAGCTTTCGCACAGCATCAGGGCGATTCTGGCGCCGGTTGTCTGAGTAGAAGCTTTACGGGCATCCAGGGTGGAATAATATCTGAAATTTGAAGTTCCTATAAGTGCTATCAGGATAATAGCTACTGCAATAAGTGTGCTTGCCAGCGTTGATCCTGTACTGGTTCGAATTTTATATGTCTTTTGAACCGTTTTTTTCTGCCTTGTTGTAGAAAATAGATGGGGCATTTACTTAACCTTGCTTTGAATCTTAAATCCTGTTGCTTCACAGACCGGCGTTGCGTTTGTTTTTTATCAGACAGTGAATATAACCGGTTCTTTCATCAATTCTGTAGGTTTAAGTTATTAATAGGTTTATGTGGAAACAGCCGTATCATTGCCCCTATTTTGCTCGCTGTTTAAATTATACACCAAAAAAAGTGAAAGCAAAAAATAATGAGTTAACCGGGGATATGTTATTAGTTCTCTGTGGTGATTTTGTGTGGATTGTGTTTCTTATTTATGGTTTTTTCTGCCGATGTTGTCGGTATTTCTGAAATTGGAATCGGCGGCTGTTTCTGCTCGGTTCGGGAAGATCCGGTGTCCCTTGTTTCCACGACAATTATAGCGTTCTGCACAGCTTGTTCTGCGGGTTCATCGGTTAATGGCCGTATATAAATAGAAGATGGGATAGGTTGCTCAATCCAAACTAATTTCTCTCTAATCAATTCTAAAAGTGCCAGGAATAATCCGACCATCACAACGCGATTGGTCCTGGATTCGAAAATACGCTCGAATGTCATGGGTCCTTCTGTCTGGAGGCGGTGTAATATTTCTATCTGATAGAGGTCAATGGGTGTGTCATCTGAAATTCGACTTATATCACCGACGTTGCCGACGGCTTTGCATATTGTGTCAAATGCTTCAAGCAAATTCCAGATGCTCACCTGTTCAATGTCAATCTCCGGCTCGGCATCGGGTTTGAGTTGTTCAACGATGGTGCCGGGACGCGGGTAACGCTCTTTGTGCTCATCAGCGGCGGCGTTTAGTTGGTTGGCGGCATCTTTGAATTTCTTATATTCCAGAAGCTGGCGTATAAGCTCTGCACGCGGATCATCTAAATCATCATCTGAGTACTGATCAGGTTCTGCTTTTGGCAGCAGCATCGCCGATTTGATCTGCATTAAGGTGGCGGCCATGACCAGAAAATCGCCGGCTAAATCAACATCAAGACTTTTAAGCATCTCAATGTAGCTAATATACTGGTCAGTGATTTTGGCAATAGGGATATCGTAAATATCCACTTCTTCTTTTCTGACCAGATATAGAAGTAAATCTAAAGGGCCTGCAAATATTTCAAGATTTACGCGATAGTCCGCCAATTTATGCCCTCGGTATTACTGCTCCTGTTTTTTTTGAGATTCCAATATTTCCTGCGCCTGCTGAGACTGGCTTTCGAGTGTTTGCAGTTCGACTTGTCCCAAAGCCGGTAGGCCGGAATATATATTTGACACGTTCTTGCCGGTGACAACGGCTTCAATGCCATTATCGGCGAGCAGTTGTTTTGCCATTTCCGCCTCGATGGAATCATTGAACTTTGCAATTGTAATTAGTCTGTCTGTCATGTTAAACTCTCCAATCCAACGGCCTTTCGAGCTCTGGTCAGAGTTTCAGAAGCTACGGCCTTTGCTCGCCTGGCACCGTCGGCAAGAACATCCCTGACATGGCCGATATTTTTTTCGAGTTCGGCTCTTTTCTGTCGAAACGGCTCAAAGTATTCAATTATTAATTCTGCGAGGCGTTTTTTGGCCTGGCCATAACCCATTCCGCCGTTTCGATATTTGTTTTCCCATTCTGTAAGTTCATCCGGCGAGGCAACGAGCCTTAAAAGTGCAAAGACATTACATTCCTCGGGATTCTTCGGTTCTTCGACAGGCGTGGAATCGGTCACGATTTTCATAATCTTTTTTTTGACGCTCTCTTGCGGCTCGAATATCCCGATTGTATTCCCATAACTTTTGCTCATTTTTTGGCCATCGATACCCGGGACAACGGCGACAGATTCGATGATGTGCTCCTGAGGTATGGTGAAGACTTCGCCGTATGTGTTGTTGAATCTTCCTGCTATGTCGCGAGTTACCTCGATGTGCTGTTTTTGGTCTGCGCCGACCGGGACAAGGTCGCTGTTATAGATAAGGATGTCCGCTGCCTGCAGGACCGGGTATGCGAATAGGCCGTGATTAGGGCTTAGTCCCTGGGCGACTTTATCTTTGTAGCTTGTGCATCTCTGCAAAAGGCCCATCGGTGTCACACAGGAAAGCAGCCACGTCAGTTCGGTCACTTCCGGAACATCCGATTGACGCCAGAATACGGTTTTTTCCGTATCGAGACCCAAGGCAATATAATCCATTGCGACATCAAGTGAATTTTCGAAGACTTCGTCCGGATTCGGATTGCTCGTAAGAGCGTGATAATCGGCGATGAAATAAAAGCAACTGTGCTCAACCTGCAATTGCAGGTGTTGACGCATGGCGCCGAAAAAGTTGCCTATATGAAGTTTGCCGGACGGTTGTATGCCAGAAAGAACCCTCAAGTTTACCTCCTGATTCTAAAATCCAGATTTTTCATATACGAGATTACAATCCCAGAGAAAATAACCATATCCGACACAAATGTCAAGGATACAAGGCTGTAATCATTTCGGGCAGGGATTATATGTGGGGGAATTTATATTAAGCATCTTGGTAAACAGCCTGGCTGAGAATATACCATTCAAATAAGCTTTTACACATGTCCGCACGGAAGATGAGAATATAATCCGGATACAAAATAGGATTCCTACGCTCGTTGTTGACGTGGAAATCCCCTTTCTGTGCTCAATGTTGTTAATACACAGACCACAGCTTCCTTAAACCGAAGGTATAAAAGCCTCTTATATTTAAAGCTGCGTGTACAAGACGCCCGTTTGTGTAGATAAGCTCTACATTACCCAAGATTAACAGCCTATGCCTGTGTCACTCTATGAGGGAGCGGCTCTGTAACTTAAGCTCTGCCGAGGGACTTCATGTATTTTTTCGACTTGCGAAGTCCCATCCTG
>CAZMWN010000159.1:0-8308 GCA_964569935.1 uncultured Pirellulales bacterium | reverse complement strand
AGATTGTTTGGGTCGGAAGAGCATGTGTTATCATAATCTCAATCATTGCCTTGGTTATGGCACTCGACCGGAATAAAACAATTTTAGGGATAGTCTCTTATGCCTGGGGCGGTTTTGGAGCAGCATTCGGGCCATTGATCCTTTTTGCGCTTTACTCGCGAAAAACATCCTGGCAGTCGGCTCTGGCGGGAATGGTAACCGGCACAGTAGTACTGGTACTATGGAAGCAAATTGGATTAGGCAACACAATGTATGAAATCGTTCCCGGATTTGTTGCAAATTGTCTTACAATTATTTCTATCAATGCGATCATCGGGCAAAAAGATGAAACAGTCTTGAAAGAGTTTGAACACGTAGTAAATACAGTGAGAAAACATTAATCATAATCAGGCCCTTTTTGAAAATTTAAAATGGAAGAAGTAATCACTATTCCGGCTCTGGGTGATAATTATATTTATCTATACCAGTATGACGATAGCAACGCAATTGTAATTGATCCCGGTGATTATGCCTCTGTACTCAAGATCTTGGAGAAACATAACCTTACTCTTACTACGATTCTTGCTACACACCACCACTGGGACCACGTTGGTGGAATTGTTGAGTTGAAAAAGAGGACCGGCTGCAAAGTCATAGGTGGTGACAAAAAAAGAATACCCGGCATCGACTGTTTCGTCGAGGAAGGACAAATCCTGGCAATTGGTAACAAAAAGATACAGGTTATTTCAACGCCGGGGCACACTTGCACAGCGGTTAGCTATTACCTGCTACCAACAAATGATAATGGAACCGGGATTATTTGGACCGGCGATACGATGTTCGTCGGAGGCTGCGGCCGGCTGTTCGAGTGCGATGCGCAAGCAATGTGGAATTCACTGCAGAAATTAACTGCTCTGCCGGACAAGACACTTCTCTATTGCGGGCATGATTATACACTGGAAAATTATGAATTTGCTCTTGAAATTGAACCAAATAATCAAGCTGTCAAAAAACACCTGAGCGAGATCAGGCAAAAACAACAACAAGGCCAATACGTTGTTCCTTCGATAATGTTACAGGAAAAGTTAACAAATCCATTCTTGCGGGCTAACACTAAGGAGATAAAGGTTGCGCTTAATATGCCCCAGGCCAGCGATGTGGAAGCCTTTGCAGAATTGCGAAGACGCAAAGACATATTTTAACCGCCATGGAATATCTTGTGCATGGATAGCCTATCTTGTAAGATTTAATCCTGACATAAAAACTAAAAAAAAGGAGAATTTTATGCTGATAGTCCATGTTTTTGTACATGTTAAGCCCTATAAAATCGATGATTTCAGGGCAGCTATGCTCGAAAACGCCCGCAACAGCTTAAAGGAAGCAGGCATTGCGCGATTTGATTTTATCCAACAACAGGATGATCCTACACGGTTCGTGCTGGTCGAAGTCTATCGAACTGACGAGGACCCGGGCAGGCATAAGGAAACAGCACATTATCAAAAATGGCGGGATACGGTAGCTGATATGATGGCTGAACCACGCACAGGTGTCAAATATACCAATGTTTTTCCGGATGATACAGGCTGGGATTAGCTGCATTATTCCGTTCCAGGTGAGAGAAGCCATGAAATTCGAATTTGCAACCGCTGCACGCATCATATTCGGCCCTGGCACAATTCAGCAAGTTGCACCCTTAGCTGTCGGGATGGGAAAACGCGCCTGCATTGTCACCGGTCGATCCGCCGAACGAGCACGATCGATGCTCGAACAGTTAGTCGCACAGAAAATCGAATACGTCATGTTCAATGTCACCGGTGAACCAACTACTGATACAGCAAAAAAAGGCATCGAACTGGCTCGAAGTTCCGAAAGCGATTTGGTAATCAGTATCGGCGGCGGAAGTACAATCGATACAGGTAAAGTCATAGCAGCAATGCTAACCAATAGCGGGCAGCTTGAAGATTATCTTGAAGTTGTCGGCGCCGGCAAACCAATATCCTGCACCGCCGCTCCTCACATCGCGATTCCAACAACTGCCGGAACCGGCGCTGAGGTCACACGCAATTCAGTGCTCAGTGTCCCGGAACAAAAAGTCAAAGTCAGTATGCGAAGTCCCTTTATGCTGCCTCATCTTGCTGTGGTCGATCCTGTATTGACTTATTCGATGCCGCCGTCCGTAACTGCATGTACGGGTCTGGATGCGCTGACACAACTGATGGAAGTCTATGTATCCATGAAGGCAAATCCCCTGACAGATGGTATCTGCCGGGAAGGTCTGAAACGAGCCGGGCGTTCTCTAAAGCGAGCATACGAAGACGGCAACGATAAAACCGCCCGTGAGGATATGGCCATTGCAAGTCTCTTTGGCGGACTGGGTCTGGCCAATGCAAAGTTAGGAGCGGTACACGGTTTGGCCGGTCCGCTGGGTGGCATGATATCCGCCAGCCATGGAGCAATTTGTGCCGGGCTTTTGCCGTTTGTAATGGAAGCCAACATACGGGCGTTACAAAATCGCCAGGCCGATTCCGAAGCATTGGTACGCTATGAGAATATAGCTCAAATACTGACCGGCAGATCAACAGCACAGGCTGACGATGGTACCAAATGGATTTTTGAAATCTGTAAATCATTGAAAATACTGCCTTTGGCCCAACTCGGCCTGAAAGAACAGGATTTCCCGACAGTAGTGGCAAAGGCTCGAAAATCCAGCAGCATGAAAGGCAATCCAATCGATTTAACGGAGGACGAACTAACCGAAATCCTGAAAAAAGCTACCTGATAAGAGTTGACTACAAACAAGAAAGTCTATTACAATACGCCAGCAATCCAAAGTATTAAATTTTAAGATTTTATTAACTACTAACATTAGATGAAAGGGATTAATATGAATCGTTCATGTAAAATCTTTTATGTTCTATTAACTGGAATCTTAATCGGCTCGTTACTCGGTTGTAATGAGAATATGATGGCAACAGAAATGGAAAAAGGAAAGGTGGAAATGAATATTAAAAAGGAACAATTCGGAACAACACCAGACAGCAAAAAAGTAGATATTTACACACTGACAAATGCCAACGGCTGCGAAGTAAAAATAACCAATTACGGCGGCATAGTAGTTTCCCTGACAGTACCAGACAAAGATGGAAAAGTAGGTGACGTGGTTTTGGGTTACGATAAACTCGACGGATATATCAAGAACAATAGTCCATACTTCGGTGCCCTGATCGGAAGATACGGCAACAGAATCGGCAAGGCGAAATTCGAGCTCAACGGCCAGACATATACATTGGCCGCCAACAACGGCGAAAATCATTTGCACGGCGGCGAAAAAGGATTCGATAAAGTCGTATGGGATGCAAAAGAGATACAGCAAAAAGATGCCGTAGGTCTGGAACTGCATTACTTGAGCAAAGACGGCGAAGAAGGATATCCGGGTAATTTGAACGTCACCGTAAAATATATCTGGACTAATAATAACGAGCTGAAGATCGAATACTCCGCCACCACGGACAAGGACACCGTCGTAAACCTGACACACCATTCCTATTTCAATCTCGCCGGCAAAGGTGACATTCTTAAACACGAGCTGATGATTAATGCAGATAAATGTACGCCGGTCGATGAGGGACTTATACCCACCGGCGAACTTCGCAGCGTCAAGGGAACCCCGATGGACTTTACCAAGCCTACCGCCGTTGGAGCCAGAATCGAAAAGGATGACGAACAGCTCAAATTCGGCCTTGGCTACGACCATAACTGGGTGCTCAATGATTACGACGGCTCGTTGAAAAAGGTGGCCAGCGTTTACGAATCGACCAGCGGCCGGGTCATGGAAGTATATACCACAGAGCCCGGCTTGCAGTTCTACTCCGGCAATTTCCTCGATGGAACCATTACCGGCAAAGGCGGCACCGTTTACAAACACAGGACGGGATTGTGCCTGGAGAGCCAACATTTTCCGGATTCCCCCAATAAACCTGATTTCCTATCAACTACTCTAAAACCCGGTGAGAAATACTCAACAACTACAATTTATAAGTTCACGACAAAATAAAACGCCGTTAAAACATTAAAAAGTTCCAGCCCCCGGCCCTGTGCCGGGGGTTTTTTTATGTGATTATCAAATCCCCGTTTGACTAATCCTTTTTTCAACCCCCAGAGTAAATCTGGGGGCTAACCGGAATTGGCTTTGTTTGGCTTTGAATTGGCTTTGTTTTGGCTTTGTTTTTATGCCTGTTAAAAACCGCTTGTTGGCCATAATATTCTTATATCAAAGAGCTTACATTTAAAAACTTGTCCTGAGCGTAGTCGAAGGATTGGCTTTGTTTTGCAAAAAACACCCCGATTTGTCGAATGTTCTCTACACTTGTCGAACAAGTTGGGTATATGCGTTTATGAGTATATGAGTTGATGAGTATAAGTTTTAACTCATTTTCTCTTTTACTGATGTACTCATTCACCCCCGCTGCCCCCCTGATTTTCGATTTACCCCATGAGATGGCGGCTTTCCCAGCTACACCAAAGGTTACGCCAGCGGCGAGTAGCCTATCTCACGGGGTGAACTACGAACTATGAACAATGAACTATCGATTGTTCCGCCTTAGGCGTCCCTTACGGGAATTCCATATTTTATATGAAAACAATCGATTTGCAAGCCAATTCCCCATCTTTACAGAAATTGTCCTTTACTTGTCACTCGTGATTTGTGGTTCGTGATTAGTGATTCGTGAATTGTGCACACGAGCCCTTGTGGCTTGAATTCTTAAGTGCATAGAGCAATTTTGTTATACTCAGTTATTCTGAATCCATATTATTTTATTGGTTTGCTGGCTTACTCCATAAGTATATATGCATATACTTATGGAGTATTGTATCTTTCGCATTTCTTAGAAAGTAATTGCTTCATTTAGCACTACAGTTCATTTAGGGAAGTTATGTTATCATCGGGGAATTTGTGTAGGGAGTTTTTGTGAGCCTTTCAATACCATCCAATTCGTTCATGCCGTTCACTCAGTGACTACTACCCGTCGCTTCTGCTCAATACTTAGAAGAATTGTGCTAGTATTTCGTCCTTACTAAGCAGACATTGCTTTGCATTTTGATTCGCTTCAGGATTAAGCTTATAAACATATTCTGGAAATTGCCAATCAACAACTTCGATTGCCCCATATATATTAACAAGATCACGCCAGTAGGGCGCTTCAGCTGCAATAGACTTCACACGATTTTGGATCGACTTTATGGAATCACCTCGTTCCATACAATTGTACCGCGTCTTTTCCTCAAGCATTTTCCAGTCGCTCATAGAGAGCAAACTCTCTGGTGTGGGATTAAGGACAATAATCCTATAATCACCGAGCACATTGGCGAATTCACTTATCGTTAGCAACGTTGGAAGCACTGGAGCGAAAATCTCCATCTTCGCCAAGGTTCCTGTATCACTTGGGACTATCACGCATTGCCATTCTCCGCGTACGGTGAAGAAAGCAACGCAAGCTTTTGGGTACCACTCAACCGTTTCACCAGCATCCTTCTTTATGGTGGCATTGTCAGCAAATCTATATAACACACTGGCAAGTTCATCACGCAGCTTAGGTGGCGCGTACAATCGATCTCCTTGGTCTCTAGGCCCATCTATTCTTAGGCGATAAGGATCAAGCTTGATTACGTCAGATCGTACAAGTTTATCTATAGGGCTCTTGCCAGATCCGCCTGGACCAACAATTATCAGTGTGCTTTTTGCCATGTGTTCCCCTTTGCCTAACAATGATTATATAGTCTACATAAAACTCCAAACACAGTCTTTTTTCTTCTGTATTAGAATTTCCCGTTGCATCTTCATTACGCGTTCAATCTCTTACGTTTATCCTATAGAGTCCTTAGAACAATGAGCTACATCCTTTCGTCCCTTCCGGCTGGTGTCACTGCCTCTCATTTAAAACACCATGTTTTCTCAATTTTCGAAGCAGAGAAGACGTCCGTGTCTTTAAATCAGCATGAATTTTCTTTAAACCAACAGCGTAATTCACCAACTGCTGGCGCCTCATGATGACTTCCTGTTTGTGCCCTTCATCATTAGTTTCATTGGCCAAAATCGCAGATTGTTCAAGTCGATTAACAAGTTCATTGTTCATTCTAAAAGTGTCAATAAGACTTTTTGCAATAGTGTAGGTAGATATAATTTCTTTACGGAGATCCACATCAGAAATCTGGCCAATGAGATGCGAGTTAGATGAATAAACTGTGAAGTAATCTTGGGTTACGAACCAGTATCCTTCGAGACCTTGTCCGTCCTGAAGGGTTTCAATTATTTTCCCGACACGATCAGTATATATATCCCAAAGTGTTTCGATTTCATCGTGTAAACCCTGTAGTACACCCTGGATAATATCAGCTTGCTCCTTACGTCTTTTGTTTTCACTCAGTTTATGAGCAATATAAACACCAATGAGAGTACAAGTACCTCCTAAAAGAGCTGACAAGAACTCAGATAACGACATGATTATTCTCCTATTAAATAATGATTATACGTATGTATAAAATATCGACCTCTAAGACAATAAGGCATTTCGAAATTTATCTCTAAATAGTGCAACTCCCGCGACAAAATGAGTTTAGTATTCAAGCTGAGATAAGGCAAGCGGAAAAGTGGATTAGAGCATTAGAGAATTAGAGAATCAGAGGATTGGAATAAGACAAAGAACTCGATTTAATGGTTTAATAAAGACAACTTAAGATTTGAGATTTTGAGATTTAGGATTTGAGACTAAGGATTCTAATTTGAGATTTGAGAATTTGTTATTATTGCTCTTCGACTGTCGGGTAGTCCTGCGGGCGGGCTTTTCGCAGGATTTGTTCGAGTTGTTTTTCAAAAGCTTCGCTGCGTTTTTGTGCCTGGTACCTGTTGCGGGTCTTTTCATTTAGATGCCGCGGGCCGGGGATATCGCAGTTCTGCAAACTGTCGGCCCACGCTCGAATCTGCCTCAAACAGCTTTCAGCTAAAGATTTGATTTCAGATATTTTCGATTTTAAATATGCGGCTTCGGAAAAGCGTTCGGTGAATAATAACATCGAGCGAACTTCCCCGGCTGAGCCGCGTGCAATATAAAGAAAGGCAAGTAATCCGGCGGTAGTGCCGCGTTCGAAGCCTTCGGCGATGTTATTGGAAATCGAAAGCGATGCCCGCCTTAACTGATTTCGCAGGTCACCCGGTCGTGAAAAGAACTTATCCTTAGTCAAAGCATATATCCGCACGGCGAGATCTATCGCTGCTTTCCATACAGGCAGGTCCTCGAATCGTTCATATTTCATCGCTTAACCCTCCTTTGAAATCTGAAATCTCAAATTTGAAATCTGAGATTTTCATTCATCAAACCAATGAAACTTTCTCAAAAATATCTCCTTATAGATGTAATCCTCACAGAAAATCATTTTAGTACCTACTATAAAATAAGGCAAGGAGAAAGGTTAATTAGAGAATAATGTTCCTGGATTCCCGCTTGCGCGGGAATGACATAAGTCGGTACTGAAGGTGTTATTTTCTGGGCAGCCAGACGGCCATTTGGCCCGGGCCGCGATGCGACCATGCGTAGTAAGGAATGGCCGTTAATTTTCTTTTCTCGCCGGATTGATCCAGGACGTTGCCTGTAATGATAGTGACACCATTGAATAAGTCTTTGCGATATTCGGTTCGAAGCTCGGCATCGTCAGGGATTATCATATCAAGCACTTTGCCGTCATTATCAATCCATTCGGCACAGTAAACCAGCGGGCCGCGAACCAGGGCTACTTTGTTAAGGTCGTCTTTAACTTTCTGGTGTGCTATCACTCGACGAATCGGCATGGGCAGATTGAGTTCGATGACATCGCCTTTCGACCATTTTCTATCGATTACTGCGTAGCCCTTATCCATATTGAGGTCAATTGATTCGGAATTCAGTTTTAGCATGACTTTTTCGGTATTTTCATCGGCATAACGATATAAGTCACTCGGCACAGGTTTGCCCAAAGCCCAGCCGGGGATGCGGATATGAACCGCGAACTTTTGACTGACTTTCGGATCAACTTTTATCACAACTTTACCATCCCACGGATAAGAAGTTTCCTGACTAATCTTGACATTTGTTTTATCCATCCCGATATCAGCTTTACCAGCGATAAAGAGATTGACATATAACGAATCACCTTGATGGGCGTAGATATAATCGGGCACCGAAGGGATGAAACGAATAATATTCGACGGACAGCAGGAACAGTCAAACCACGGCTGTCGAGTTAAAGTGCCCCTGTTAAACTTGTATTTTCCGTCCGATTCGAGGCAGTTCGGATA
>CAZMWN010000158.1:0-8335 GCA_964569935.1 uncultured Pirellulales bacterium | reverse complement strand
ACCAGTAATTATGCCGCTAACACCATCGTTCCTTTTGGCGATGTAGCAGCAAAATATGTCAGGATTAATCCAATCAGCAACTGGAGTAACGGCCTGTTTAACCAGTTTGGTTTGAGCGAGGTACGCTTTATGACCATCCCCGTAAGTGCAAGGGAGCCCAATCCGGCTGATGAAGCAACAGATGTTGCTGTGGATGTGACTCTGAGTTGGAGAGCTGGAAGAGAGGCGGTTGAACATAATGTATATATAAGCACCGACGAGCAGACTGTAGTAGAGAGGACTGCTCCCGTTGATACTGTCAGCCAGACCGGTGACGGCCCATTGTCACTGGATTTGGACAACATATACTACTGGCGAGTGGATGAGGTTAATGCTGCTGATATCTGGCCAAGTGATATCTGGAGTTTTACAACACAGGAATATCTTGTTGTAGATGATTTCGAGGCCTACAATGATATTACTCCCGGAGAAGAGGGTAGCAACAGGATATTCTTTACCTGGTTGGATGGATTTGATAATCCTGCGGCAAACGGCTCGACAATGGGTTATCCGAATCCCAATTTTTCAGATGATGAACACTTTGTTGAAACCGAGATTGTTCACGGCGGAAGCCAATCAGCACCGGTATTTTATGATAATACGACGGCAAGCATGTCAGAAGTTACAGTGAATACCGACGACTTAGCTATTGGCAGTGATTGGACTCTTGGCGCTTCTGAGATGTTAGTGCTGTGGTTCCATGGTGACCCAAACAATGTCACTACGGAGCAGATGTATATAAAGATTAATGATGCCAAGGTTCTATATGATGGTGAAGGCGGTAATATAGCAAGACGAAGATGGACGCAATGGAACATTGATCTTGCATCTCTGGGTATCAATCAAAGCAATGTGACATCACTAACGATTGGTTTTGAGAGGACCGGTACAGTTGGCGGCTCAGGGATGGTATTTATCGACGATATTCGACTGTATCGATCGGCTCCGCCTATACCGGAACCGGCAGATCCGGGTAATTCCGGTCTTGTTGCATACTACGCGATGGAGAACAACGTGCAGGATGAATCCGGCAACGGCCTCCATGGTACTCTGGTTGGCACTCCCACGTATGTGCAGGGGCCCGCTGGTTATGGTACGGCGATGGAATTCAATGGAACTGATCAGTGCGTGGATCTCGGGAATAGGGCTGAGTTTAATCCTACCGGGAGCTTGAGTATTTCGCTTTGGTCAAATATTGGAGCCTGGTCGACAAGCTGGGCTCATGCCATGATAAGCAATCGGGGTGAAGGCAGCCAGGGTTGGCAAGTGCGAAGATATAGCAATAACAGTTTGTGTTTTACGATACGGGGTGTCGGCAGCGATGATACTCCCAGTAACACTATTCCACCGCTTAATGAATGGATTCATATCGCCTGTGTATATGACAATGTTAATAACACCAAGCGTATCTATCTCAATGGCGTAGAAGACACATTAGTGACTACGAATCCTGGCACAATTGGTGTGACTACGCACAATACATATATTGGGGCCAGAGCGAACTCCGGTAATACTTCTCAAGAGGTTCGTTTCACCGGGATGCTTGATGAAATCCGGATATATGACCAGGCGCTAACACCGGGTGAAGTAGAGTTTCTCGCTGATCCGATTCCGTAAGCGGCTTATTCTATGTTTCAGACCGGCTTTTATTCAATTTGAAGCAATAAAAAATAGGTGGCTGTGGGGCTGTTGAAAAAGCCCTAAAGTACTGCGTTTATTGACGGTCAAAAGTTATGTAAAAGTAACTGAGAGTAAAGACTATCTCAATTATCTCTTAATAATCTCGTACGATAATTGCATCTTTACCGACCAGATATCGGTCTGAGCCCTGGATTTTTAGATTATAAACTTTGCCAACATAAGGCATCGGCCGTTTGGTTATGCTTGTTATCCCAACCGTGCCTTTTGAAGTCTTTAATCTTGTCCTACCGGAAGGCAATATTTGGTCGGTCATTAAGTTTTGTAAAGAGACCCATTGTTCGGACTCTGTCATGAAGTAATGGTTCTCCGCCACGGTGACACTTGCGCCGCTCTCAAGTAAAATATCGTACAAGGCAAATGTCCCTTTGTGCTCCTGGACTTCTTCGACGGTTTTAATGCATTCAATTACGTTTATACTCCGGCCTGAAGCGACCTTGGAGATTGGAACAAGATTCCCATTTGACCAAACGCCGGTCTGACCTATGAAACAGGCCCTGCCTTTGGGAGGAGCAAAATTAGTATTGAATGTCCAGACATCACCAGTTACAATTTTTCCCTCGCTATCAACTTCATCGATACGCCAGTAGTAGGTCCTATTGCTCCATTCAGCACTTTCAGGAGGAGTATAGCTGGTAGCAGTTTGACGGCCTCGATATATACCGGTTGTATCGGATGTATCGGCATCGAAAACAGTGACATTGTCACTATCAATCCCAAAGTAAACATCATGGAAGACGGCGTTGATACCGGCCATCCAGCTTAATGTAACATTGTCATCGACACCGGAAGCGCCATCCGGAGGATAGGGATTATAGGCTTTACTATATAATAGAGGCAGTTGAAGAGGTGAGAGGCTGGCCTGTGGAGTGCCGCCGTATGCGCCCATATTAATTATGTCGCCATTGGGAAAACGTTCAAGGCCGACAGGGATGTTCGGGTCACCTGCATCGATGCAGGGGCTGCTTATCTGGTCTATGACCCAGCTTTGACTTGTCGCGTTCCATCGGCCCGCCTGTGATTTCAAGTGGTAGTCGTCGTTATTCGGGTCAGCGAACAAAGGATCCATGTCAACGTTCCCCTGGCCTGGGAAACCGCCCTGTACATTGCTGTAGAGAATTACAACAGATTCACTCATATTACCAGCTGGAAATTCGCCGCCAGATTCATGTATTTCATCGGGCGTATCACCCCAGAGAATACAGTTGACCATTGTCAGTGCGTTGATCTGGTTTGAAAATAATATATCTGACAAAACAGTAACAGATATTCCACCGCCACTGAATTCCGCGGAATTGCCGTTGAACGTACAATTAAACAGAGACATTATACCGGGATTGTTATTTATTGTGCTGATGTTGTCAAAGTTTGTCCCCATTATCATTCTACTGCCACCACCAACTAATGCACCACCATATCTTGCTGAATTCCGAATAAAAATGCAGTTTGTCAGACTCATTTGGCTGCTGGTGGTGGAACCTTCATTAAAGATCCCACCTCCATTTACGGACGCCGAGTTTTCCTCGAATGTGCAGTTGAAAAAAGTTGAAATGCTGCCGTTATTATACACTGCTCCACCACTTTGTGATGCCCAGTTACCAATAAAATGACAATCCGCCAACATTGGTTCGCTGATATAATTACACAAACTCCCGCCATAATGCCCAGAGTTCTCGCTGAAGGTGCAGTTGGTCATTGCAGGGTCGCTATTATTGTTATACATACCACCACCATCCGAGTTTGCCGAATTCCCCACAAAAGTGCAATTCAGAAGCCTTGGGGCGCACGAATCATTATACATGCCTCCTCCATTATTATCAGCCAAGTTTCCGCTGAAGGTGCAATCGACAAATGACGGACTGCCGGAGCTATTAAATACTGCGGCACCGGAGCGCCCTCTATTACCGTTAAAAGTGCAATTAATCAGCATCGGGTTGCCATAGTTGTTATACATCCCGCCACCCATATTGTCCTCGGAATCATCGTCGCGCCCAGACCCACTGGTATTACCTCCGGCTGTTATTGTAATTCCATCGAGAACGGGGGTATAGTCCGTTCTGTAGCTTGTCACAACGTGGAAGCTGTTCTCCGAGGTATTTGTGTGATCCGGGCCATCATTATGCTCCAGGTCTCCGCTGAGTATGGTTTCATAAAGTACGATGTCACGTGCATCTGTGGGACGGTCGCTCAGGCCGGCGTAGCCGCCTTTAATTGTGACTCCATTGATTAGTTGAAACGAAGCCTCACGATCCCCCGGCATGATACCAATTCCCTGGTCCGGTGTGTAAACTCCCTTAGCAACGCGGATTTCCACAGGCTTTTCATAAAAATATGCAAGTAATAAAGCATCCTGCAGGGAATTGATTGCATCCAGCCAGTTCGAGCCGATATTCCCACCGATGGCGTCATCATCCACGTAGATGATTCTGCCGTATGCAAACGGGCAGAGCAGTACCACAATTAGTATGAAAGGGATTGTTCTTAGAATTTGTGAATTTCTTGCCGCCATGATTTTTTTACCTCCTTTTGCCCCGATTTATTATGCCAATTTACAAACGTTAAAGAAACGAACTAAATTGACGGTATGATTACAAAATACTCGCTAAAGTTTAGTATATAAAACGATGATTGTCTTTGTCAAGTGCAAAAACAAGAAGAATGGCAACAATAGCGGCAAATTCAGCCGTAAGCTGTAAAAAAGACGTGATCCTCATCCTCCGCTCTAACAACCGCCAACCTCTGTTCCAAGGGAAAGAACTATAGACAGTCACCTTTTTTATAGACAGTCACACGTAATGAATAAGTTACTGAGAGTAAGAATGTCTCAACTTTCTCTCAATAATCACGTACGATAATTGCATCTTTACCGACCAGATATCGGTCTGAGCCTTTGATTTTTAGATTATAAACCTTGCCTACATAAGGCATCGGCCTTTTGGTTATGCTTACTATCCCAACCGAGCCTTTTGAAGTTTTTAATCTTGTTGTTTTACCGGAAGGCAATATTTGGTCGGTTATTAAGTTTTGTAAAGAGACCCATTGTTCGGATTCGGTCATGAAGTAATGGTTCTCCGCCACGGTGACACTTGCGCCGCTCTCAAGTAAAACATCGTAACAGGTAAATGTCCCTTGGTGCTCCTGGACTTTTTCGACTGTTTTAATGCTGTCAATTACGTTTATACTCCGGCCCGAAGCGACCATGGAGATTGGAACAAGTTTCCCATTTAGCCATACACCGGTTTCAGAAGTGAAACATGCCCTGCCTTTAGGCGGACCTGGAGGACTGGTGACGGTGAACATCCAAATTTTCCCGAATATAATATTACCCTCATTATTAACTTCATCAACCCGCCAGTAATAGGTTTGTCCAAAATCAAGAAGTCCGGGATCAAAACTTGTACTTCTCTGGTTTAGACTGACCAGCACGTCTCGTATATCATCAAGATTAGACTGGCTTACTTCATCATAATCAGTTCCGAAGTAAACATTATGCAAGACTGCATTCGATCCGGGGGTCCAGCTTAATATGACATCTTGCTCGACATCGACGGCCCCATCCGGAGGATTTGGATTTGAAGCCTGGCCGGGTAAAAGCAATTGTTGCTGTGGTGAGAGACTGGCCTCCGGCGTGCCGCCGTAGGCGCCCATATTGATTCTGTCGCCGTTGGGAAAACGCTCAAGACCTACAGGAGTACTCGGGTCGCCCGCATCGATGCACAGACTGCTTTGCTGGTCTATTACCCAGTTCTGGCTGAACGGGTTCCATCGGCCCGCTGCAGATTTCAAGTGGTAGTCTTCATTTTCAGGGTCGACGAATAAGGGGTCCACGTCGATATTTCCCTGGCCGGGGAATCCCCCCTGCACATTGCTATTGAGGACTACTACAGACTCGCTCATATATTCCTGTATTTCATCCGGCGTATTACCCCAGAGAATACAATTGACAAGTGTCGTTCGGTTATCCAGGCCTGTTCGTTCATCTATGATAAAACGGTGTTGAATGTCCGAAGAAATTCCACCACCACCCTGATAAGCAGAGTTTGCACTTAATGTACAATCGAGCAGAGAAACTGCGCTGGGATTGTAATCTGCTGCGATAATACCACGAAATCCCTCCTCACTTCTTCCGTTTTCTATTGCGCCGCCTTTTCTTGCCGAATTCCTGCTGAATATACAGTTTGTTAGGTTCGCCTGACTGCTGAAGTCGCTGTTATTGAATATTGCCCCGCCGTCACCGACTGCTGAGTTTTCTTTAAATGTGCAGCTTAGAAACGTTAAGATACTGCCGTAATTGTACACTGCCCCACCACTTCGACCTGAGGAATTCCCAATAAAACGACAGTCGGCCAACTTTGTAGCGCCTCTGTAACTATATATCCCTCCCCCGCTGCTCGCTGAGTTTTCGTCGAATGTGCAATTGGTCAACACCGGCTCGCCGTAATAATTGTATATTGCACCACCTGCATCATCTGCTATATTTGCCTTAAAAGTGCAGTTGAGAAGATATGGTTTGCTGTAACTATTATACATCCCACCTCCAGCTCGAGCTACACTTCCCCTGAAGGTGCAATTTATAATCATTGGACTACCGGACTCATTATACATTCCACCACCCCCACTGAATTGTTCACTGCGTTCTCTTCCACTAACGCAACATCCAGATGAAATCGTAACTCCGTCGAGTACAGCAGTCTGGTCAGTTTCACTGCATGTCACAACGTTGTAGCTGTTATCCGAGGTATTTTCGGGATTCTGGCCGTCATTTTGCTCGAGGTCGCCGCTGAGGATTGTTTCATAAAAAACAGTGTCACGTGCATCTGCGGGACGGTCGCTCAGACCTGCATAGCCGCCTTTAATCGTGACTCCGTTGATTAGCTCAAACGAAGCCTCCTGGTCACCCGACATGATACCGATACCCTGATCCGGTGTGTAAATTCCCTTTGCAACGCGGATTTCCACAGGTTTGTCATAAAAATAGCTAAGCAATAAGGCATCCTGCAGGGAATTGATTGCATCCAGCCAGTTCGAGCCGATATTCCCGCCGATGGCGTCATCATCCACATAGATGATTCTGCCGTATGCAAACGGGCAGAGCAACGCCATAATTAGTATGAAAGGAATTGTTCTTAGAATTTGTGAATTTCCCGCCGTCATGATCTTTCGACCTCCTTTTCCCCCAAATTATTATGACAATTCTTCCTATGTTAAGAAAACCGTATAAATTAACAGTATGATTACACAATACTCGCTAAGATTAAGTATATAAAATGACGAATGTCTATGTCAAGTGCGAAATTAAAAAAGAATGTCAACTATAACGGCAAATTAGCCGTGAGTTGTAAAAAAAAGAAGTAAGGTTAATCCCTTCCGACCAAGGGAAGGAGAAAAAACCTTTTTATTAGCCAAGACCTAATGCGCCTATTTGACTTTGTAATAAAGCCAGTGTTTTCTCAAGACGGGCGAATCGGGCGACCAGTCTCTCTTCTCTTTTAGTAAGACGATATTCCTCAAGCTCAATTTTATCCTGAATGTACTCTATCTGGTCGTCCACATATTCCTGGTCGATATTAACTGAGCCGGTGGTTACCTTCAGCATTCTATCCAGCGCATCTTCCACCGCGCCTGCAAAGCCCTGCTTTACTCTTACAGAGGCTGTAAACGTGCCATTCTGACTCAAGTCAACACTGAGCTGAAGACTATTTTCAGGATTCACAGGGTCACCATTATCGTCGAATGAGCTTTCGCCGGTTACAATATTGCCGCTATATGTTGCATCACGGTATGTGGATTCGCTTGAGAGTTTGATTTTGGCGCTGGTGATTGCTCCGCCGGTGATTTCTACTTCGACATCATATGTCCCTGCCGTGGTATAGTTGCTGCTGGCACCGTAAAATTCAATAGTATTACTATCGCTAGTACCTGTCTTGTCCGCTCCAATTACGGCCAGAACACCCATATAATCTTCGGCTATCGCTTCATCAAATATATTTGAATTCAGATTTAATAATCCATCCTTGTCAAGTTCGAGACCGATCTGGCCGGGCATAAGAAAAGTGTCAATATCTACAATAAATCCGCTTGTCTGGGAAATAAGCGGTGTACGAAGTTGGGACCTTATAGCTGAAATGGTGTAATCTCCCATTAAGGAACCGGCGGTTTCCAATTCCTCTTCATAACCGGTTTTTTCCTGAATAAATACAACGGCAAGATTATAAGCCTCTACCATAGCGGTCAGTTTGTCTTTAACCGCTTGTATGTCCCTGGTCAAAGTGATTTGTTCCCCACTTGCATCAGTCGTATCATGCAGGTGGGACTCTCCGAGATCCGCTACGGCTACGATGCCATGACCGAGAGCATGGCCTCCATCGGCGAGGAGGAGTCGATCAAGCTGAACCAGAAGATCGGGTACCTCTCGCTTATCGGGACGCTGGCGCCGATGCTGGGACTGTTGGGCACGGTGCTCGGGATGATCTCGTGCTTCCAGACGATCTCCGGCAGCGACGTCAACAACGCCAGCAAGCTGGCGAAGGGGATCTACCAGGCGCTGGTGACCACGGTCATGGGGATGATCGTGGGGATTCCGGGGATCTTCTTCCAC